>NZ_JAKGBG010000021.1:0-66989 GCF_021532595.1 Pseudoalteromonas sp. OFAV1 | reverse complement strand
AATTAACAGCTTACTATCTTGAAGATAACTGGCAGGTAACTGATGACTTTGCTGTGAAAGTTGGTTTACGTATCGATGAGTTCGATAGTTGGGGTACTACAGGTAAGTTATTAACGAGCTTCAAAACTGATATTGCACCGCGCTTAGGTTTTACCTGGGATCCAACAGGTACAGGTGATACGAAAGTTTATGGTACTTACGGCCGTTACTACCTACCTGTTGCAAATAACACGATTTTCCGCGCAGCATCAGGTGTAAGTGATATTACAACTGCATACACATATACTGGGGTTGATCCAACAACAGGTGCACCAACAGGACTTGCTCCTTTGGCTGACGCTATCGGAAGTGGTGGTTTAACTAATTCACAACAAGTAAGTGGTGTACCAGTTATCCCTGAAAAAGATATTTTCCAAGCAAAAGAAGCCGATCCGTTCTCTAAAGATGAGTACATCCTTGGTGTACAACAAGCGCTTAACGATGAATATACAGTGGGTCTGAAAGGTACCTATCGTGAAGTTGCAACTGCACTTGATGATTACTGTGGCCGTTATGCATACCCATATTGCGTCATGATTAATCCAGGTTCAACATCAAGCTGGTACAGCGATGGTTACTACTGGAATGGTACTGATTGGGGTGACTCAAGCTTTGATAATGATGGTGTTCCTGACGAAGGTTCACTGACAACTTACTCAGCTGAAACAATCGGCTTACCGAAAGCAAATAATGAGTATACATCAGTTGAATTCAGCTTAGATTACCGCGCAGAAACTATCCGTTATCAATTTGGTTATACTTGGGCACGTAGTGTAGGTAACTTCGAAGGTGCTGTTAAATCAGACATCGGTCAAGCTGATGCAGGTATTACGCAAGACTTCGACTTCCCAGCAGTAATGGATGGTTCACAAGGTTATCAACCTAACGATCGTCGTCATACCTTTAAGTTCTTCGGTAGTTGGGAGCCAGTTGAAAACTTAACTGTTGGTTGGAATGCAACACTTCAAAGTGGTCGTCCACAAAGCCTATTTGGTCAAGGTTACCCATCAAAAGATCCAAACCTAAATGGTGGCTGGGGTGATACTTTCTACATCTATACGAATGAGTGCCCAGACACGAATGGTGATGGTGAATGTCAACAAGACGAAAAAATCTATGAAAAACATAGCCGTGGTACAGCAGGCCGTACTCCATGGACATTTAACTTAGATTTATCAGCTGCATATAACTTCACAGTATCTGATATTGATATGCGTGCGACTATTAATGTATTCAACGTTCTTAATAGCCAAGAAATCACATCAGCTAATGAGCACTATGAACAAAATGAGGGTGAAGTTAACTCTTATTATGGTTCAGCGTATACATGGCAAGCACCTCGCTATGTGCGTTTAGGTTTTGAAGCTCGCTTCTAATATAAGAACAATCAATTTGATTGTCCCCTGACTAAAAAAGCCCGTAAGGGCTTTTTTTATATCTACTTTTACTGCTGTCATCGCCTTGCAACTGTGATACAACAGCCGATTTATCAGGCTATTCTGTTGATTCACATGCCTGTCCTTTGTAAATCACATAATGCTCACCACCAAAGCGAACTTTTCCTCGCTTACGTTCAATAAGTGTATCTGCTGACATATTATTAAATGATTCAATAAATTGCTTACGAGCACGGTGGATTTGAATATTGACATGGCATTCATTAATACCTAAATCGCGGGCTAGTTTTTTTACTTGCACCCAGCCTTGCACCTCGGGTGCAAATTTATTTTTAATATCTGCTAGTTTATAGCGCGCTAATAACACGGTGAGGTAATGATGCGAGCGTACATCAAAGTCTTGTAGTCCATCATTGTGCTTCACTTTTAACTCAGTTTGTTCTTCGTCTAAGCTTAAGCTGAAGATAAATTCTAAATCATTGGTGGAGATAGGGCTTAGGTCAATCGTGTTTTCTTGTGAGGTCATTTCAGCTTTAAACAACTGCCACTGTTGACCGTCGATAGCTATGGTTTGACCTTCTTCGAGGGGAGAGACCTGGTGATCATCGGTACTTTCGAAGCACCACATGTAATTGTGAGGATCAAAGTAGACGATTATTACGGGGTCGTGGTTGTTAGGCAGAAAGTGATATCGTTCCAGTACAATAGCATCAAGCGAATCATTAGCAACGGGTAATAAAAGATCCTTCGGTGGCTCAATTGAGGTTAATTGATAAGTTACCTTATTAAGTTCAGAAAAGCTGATTTTATCATTTAAAGCTAATTGAGATTTGCTGTGTTTTTCAAGCTTTCTACCATTAAGCCACACGCCATTTTTACTCAAATCACGAATGTACCAATGTGGCTCAACCCACTCAATCACAGCATGTATCCGAGTGATTTCTGGATAATTTAATAGTGTATCTACAGAATGAGCTAAACGGCCAAAGCGATGGAAGTCGCGTAAATAAATGCTTTTACCAGAGTCTTTACAGGTAAGTACTGCCATAAATACATCCTTATATATGGAGAAATTATTTTATATTAGCATTTTATTATCATTTATTTTGCTTTTAATTAACATTGAGGGCTAAACTAATAAATATGCACTTAACTGACCGAGTTGTTTGTGTTTTTATTAAAGGATTACTATAAACAGGTACAAGTACTGGCGCAAGGAGGGATGAGCACAATATACCTTGCGACAGACGTGCAACTGAACAGGCAAGTTGTACTTAAAGTCATGAAGCTAAAGAGTGACAATGTTCAACGTGCCATAAACGAAGCACAGCTCATTGCAAGCTTTAATCACCCAAATATCGTGCAGCTCTATAGAATCCTTCATGAGGATGAACAGGTTTTATTAGAAATGGAATACGTTAAAGGGACCACACTTGCACATCTAATAAAAGAGCGGCAGCTCAGTATAACTGAGAAAATAGATATACTTTCGCATATTTGTGATGGCTTAGCAGGTATTCATGAAAAAGAGATTCTGCATCTCGATTTAAAGCCCGCCAATGTATTGATCAGTGAAAATGGTGCAGTGAAAATTGCAGACTTTGGTATTTCAAAAATAAAGCACAAAGACATAAACACACAGACTACAAGTTTTGGTAGTTTGAAAGCAATGTCACCAGAACAACTTAATAACGAGACATTAGATTTTCGCAGCGACCTATTTTCATTGGGGTTAATGGCATATCAGTTATTTAGTGATGTTCATGCTTATATAAATCAAGCTAAAAGTACAGCAGATCAAGATATTGCTGCAGCAATAAAATCATCCCCTTGCCGTGCAAATTATGAATCTATTTATACTATATCACCCGATTTGGCAGTACTAATTAAAAAGTTATTGGCCTTTAAACCAGAAAATAGACCAACAAGTGCGGGCTTGGTAGCCGCACAGTTTAAAAGTATTTTAGCAACGCTCAGTTTTGATTGCCCTACTGTTGAAGTGAAAGATATCGAAAAGCAGCAAAGCGTCCCCCTAGTTGATAAAAGGCTTATGTACTTAATCGGCTTTACAGTGTGTTTTGGTTTGCTGATTTGGGCTTATTTGGCGATGCAAACGAAGGAGTATATTGCGCTTTTACCAATTGATTTTACATCGACAAGCGAAGTGACAGAAACACAAAAGAGGTTACTTAACTTGGGAGTCACTGACGCAGTAACTGAGTTATTGTTGGAGAGTCGGCATTATGCTTTGATTTCAGAACAAGAAATTAAACAAACACAAAACGTAGTGGGAAAAGAAGCTAGTTTGAGCGGGTTGGCAAGTGCACTCGGTGCATCAAAGTTATTAGTACCAAAACTAGACTGCAATCCTTTGTCGTGTGATTTTAGTTTGAGTCAGCTTGATCAAAATGCCACAGTAGTGAGTAAATATCGTACCGCGACAGATAAAGAAAACTATCTAAATATATACAATTCGGCACTTTCTTCGGTGCAGAGCTTGCTTGATGTAAAGGTTGCTGAGCACAGTCAGTTATCCTTGTCTGATGAATTTGTTGATAAATATGTGTCACTTGTGGCACTCGTTGCCAATAACTTGGAAAGCTCTAAAGTAGAGAAATCAATAGCAGAGTCGTTGCTTTTTCAGCGTGCTGATTTTAAACCTCTTTACCCGCTTTATCGAAAAATTATGTTGCGACTTTATAAGATGACGCAAAATATTGCGCTTATAAAAGAGCTACAAACTCAGCTAGATAATTCACCCGAATCTTATCGTGAAAGCCCAGCTTACTTAATTGATTTGTTGGAAATATATCAACACGCAGGTGAGCAAAGTAAAGCTTATAAGGTTATTAAGCAAATTCAAAACTCATCATTAGAGGCATATCAAAAGCAGAGTATTTTAGCTGTTTACTATAATCGAATTGGCGATCTAGAAAGCGCATTAACGCATGCTCGCAATGCATACACACTTAGACCAACTTTGCTCGCAACAAGAAATCTAGCGATTGCTTACCTCATTCAAGGACAACGTGCTGAAGCTGCCACTTATTTAAAAGAGGTTTTACGCTACAACCCTTCGGATATTGTGACGCTAAAAACATTGGCTGATATTTCATTGTTATCTGGAGAATTAAAAGAGGCGCAACAACATTATCAAAAATTAATTGATTCAGGGCAGCAGAGTCCTTCTATACTTAGTAATTACTCTATCGTTCTCTCCTTGCAAGGCGAGTTAGATGAGGCATTAATATTTGCGAATCGAGCTATGCTATTAGCGTCAGAAACATCTACCTTGCAGCTAAATTACGCTGACTTACTTTATTTAAAGGGCCAGACTGATGAGGCACTCTCCTTATATGCAAGAATTAATAAGCGCCTTGATGCTTCGCCAAAGAATATTGCTGAACAATTAGAAAAAGCGCAGGTATTGATTCATCTAGAGCAAAATCAATATGCTATGAATCAAATTGAACAGGTATTAATTGCGCAACCTGATCTGGCAGAAGCATATTTTGTTAAAGCAATACTTCAAAGTGTACTAAATGAAAAATACTCAGCGCTAGCGTCAATAGAGCAAAGCATTAAGCTGGGCTGGAGCCCAGTTTTTTATCGCTTAGGTTGGTTTAAACCGTTATGTTCCGAGCGTAAACTCGCCACTTTAATTGGTCAGTCTCATTATTTATTTTTATGTAATCATAATAAAAGCGCAGAGATAGACTCTGCGCATTTATAAATTAGGTTGGCTCCATGTCCTCAATGATGACACGAGGATCTTGAGAGAAGTAACGCATAAGCGAGTTAATATCTCCATCTCTTTTGGCAATTAGTCGAAAATTGATCTCATAATTTGCTTTTTGATCTAATTGTCCTGCAATAGCCTTATTTGGACTGTTAGCTAATAATTTTGCTAGCTCTTTTGATAATGCTTGATGAGGTAAAATGTTCGAAATAGTGACAATCAATACTTTGCCATTATTTGCGACAATACTGTTGAGTTGATAGTTGAAATTGTCTTTAGCATCAGAGAAGTAACTGCCATTTTCGGCGAAACTCCAATCGGATTCTTTAGCAAGTTCGTAATAGAGGTTCAGGCTGTCACCTGCAAGTAGATCTTTGTAGTTAATTTTAATTTCTTCGGCACTCGCGCCAGACTGAGAAGTGATTTCCCATGGGCCGTTGTCATTGGGAATAACAAAAAAGCTAAGATCGTTCATGATATAAAATCCTGTTTTCTAATTGAGGAGCTGCTTATTTAATTCATAAGCAGCTATAACTATAGGTTGTTTAACAAGAACCCCAAATTGTGCCGCTCCATAGCGGACTATTATTTGCGTATACCGTTGCTTTAATTCCATTAAATGGAGGAACACCAAAGCGAAATCCACACGTTTGCATACATACTTTAACCGATGTACCGCTTGGAATTGGTAAACTTACTGAAAAACAGATATTGCCGACTACTGGAAAATTAACGCAAATTTTGCCATTTTCATAACTGGCGCCAACGCACGCTGAAATCTGTGCGGCTAACGTGGATGGATGAAACTCAAGAGGTTGATTAGCTGCCGTCTCGCTGGTCGCTAAACTAATAGAATGATCTTTGGTTAGATCGGGTACTAAGTTGGTATTTTTATCGCTGTCACACATAGTCAAATTCTCCTTGCATAATTTTGAAGTGGCAACAAACAAATCTCTAAATAGGTAATTTGCTGTTTGCCTGTTTGTGCAAGGAAAAGGATAGGTAGTTCTATTACAGCTTGTTATTACAGATTATTACATGATGGTATTTTGTTTTAATATCAATTGATTGGTTTGCATTTTACCAAAGGCAGTGGCTCGGTTGCTTTACTATCTAAATGGCGAACAAAGCAGATTTGGTTTTTAATCAACAGCTCAAAGCGTTCTGGTATATTTGGATGTGAACCGCTGAGTGGATTCCCTTGTATATCAACGCCATTCAAGCTTTCGATGACAAGTATGCTGCTATTGATAAATGCCTCGTCGGATACCTGAATAGGCTTACTGTGCATTAACCTTGAAATGCCTTGTGCTATTAAGGTGCTTTGTGGCTCAGTAACGCGTGCGTGTTGAAGTTTAGGGGTTGGTTGTTGGGTATGTGAACTACAGCCAAACAAAACACTAAGTAGCAAGATACAGGTTAGATGGGCTCTCATCATAGCTCCATTAAGTTTACAGTGCCTAATAAAGGTTATTATATTGAATATAGTCAGCTTCTAATCAATTAGATAGATTGCACGGGCATTTTTAAAACTGAGTTGTTGCCATACATTGTACTGTTTACACAATGAAAAATAATGCTGCCAACATTGCTCATAGCTGGTATTGATTTGGCAAACAGGGAAGTTACTGGCAAACATGATTCGATGTTCACCAAAATAGTTTAACAGTTGATCCAGTAACCAGCGGTGCTTATTGGCCGCGAGCGTTGTAAATTCTAAACCAGAAAACTTAATCACGATATTATCGCAGCGACTTAATTTTATAATCGCACGTAGCCAGTTTTGCTCATTATTAATAAAGCCTAAATGATTTATAACCACCTGTAATTTAGGAATAGCACGACAGTAATGCAGTAACTGTTCGGTTACCTGTTGATTTTCAATCTCGAACTGAGCTTCAAATATTAAGTGTTTACTAGCAAGATAAGCAAGGTTCTCTTGGCAATGCGGGTCTAATAAACGCATTGAGTCACTCCCTTCGGTTATATCACGAATGCCAGCAAGTTGAGGTTGCTCTAAGGCTGACATTGCAGCGATAAACTGATTGCTAGGAGCATTAATGGCGCTAAAGCTAATTGCTTTATAGGGCATACTTTTCAAGTGTTTGCTAAGCCAGTTAAGCTCATTGACCGGCGCTTGGTTGTCGAAGCCTGCTTCAATATGCACCAGTGCTTCTAGTTGAAATGGACACGCTGCTTTAAGCTCTGCAGCGGTTGTTTGCGCTTTAATTTTATCGAGGTTTGGCCAAGCAGGAGGAGTGTTGCCTTGAAGCCAAGTATATTGACCCTCAGTGAGGTTAAAAAAGTGCACATGGGGGTCAATAATCTTGTCGCTCATTGTGTGGTGTATCCACCATCAATGCTTTGCAAGCTACCAGTGATAAAGCTCGCTTCAGGACTGATTAAAAAGTTCACCAAAGCGGCAATTTCTTCTGGTTGCCCTAAGCGACCTAAAGGTTGCAGCGCAGCTTCTTCAGCAACAACCTCAGCTTTGTTGGCACCACTTTGCTGACAATATGCATCAATCGCATTATGGAAAAGCGGCGTTTCTATCGTGCCCGGACAAACCGCGTTAGCACGAATGTTAAACGCGGCATAATCCAGTGCTGTGGTTTTTGCCATTGAAGCCAGTGCATGCTTGGTTAGGTTATAAGCAAACGAATTTGGTTTGCCAATAATTGCCTGATCAGAAGCAACCAATACAATGCTGCCACCTTGCTGGCTTTTCATGCTAGGTAATACGGCTTGAATTGCAGCATAAGCACCTTTTACATTGAGCGCAAACAGGGCATCAAACGTTGCTTCATCAGTGTTTTCAATGTTGGCACTCAAATGACGACCTGCATTGGATACTAAGGCATCAACGCGACCCGTCTCGGCAATGATATCGGCGATAACCGACTTCACCTGCTGAATATCACTAACGTCACAGTGGCGATAATTGCCCTCAGATGGGGTGATATCTAAATTATAAACGGTGTAAGCTTCACGCTCTAAACGCTCAACAATCGCTTTGCCAATACCTTTACTGCCGCCTGTGACAATTGCAACGTTTGTCATCATTTACCCTTAGTGGCTGTGGCCACAGCCGCCTTCACCGTGCACATGACCGTGTGATAACTCTTCGGCTGTTGCTTGGCGAACATTAAGCACTTCAACGTCAAAAGTCAGTGTTTTACCAGCAAATGGGTGGTTTAAGTCACAATCTGCATTGAAACGACCTACTTTAACGATCGTTACTTGATGACGACCTTGGTTTGAATGAACAATAGCAGTCATACCTGGCTTCCACACTTTTGTGTTGCCTTGTAAGTGCTTAAGTGGAATACGTTGGATCAGATCGTCAACGCGTTCGCCGTAAGATTCGCTAGGCTCAAGTGTTACGCTGAAGTTATCGCCAGTAGTTTTTCCTTCAAGCGCTTTTTCAAGACCCGGAAGCATGCCTTCAGTGCCATGGATATATGAAAGTGGCTCGCCATCTTTGCTAGATTCAATTTGCTCGCCCGCTTCACTCAAAGTGTAGTGAAACTCAACCACTGCGTCTTTACTGATTTGCATGTTATTACTCTTTAGAATTTAAAATATAAGCGTTGATTTTACGCTAAGCGCTTTGGCTGAGCAATCAAGGCTTTTTCAATGAGCTTTCAATACCAGATAACATTACTTCGCTGGCTGATGCTTGCGGCTCGGGCTGCATTATTTGTGGCAAGTGCAAAGTGAGTATGGTGCCAGGTTTAATTATGCTGGTGGCGGTTAGTTTATTCCACTTTGCAACATCTTTGTGAGGAACATCGTAAAGCTGACTGATACTCCAAATAGAGTCCCCAGGTTTTACTTGGTAATTAACTGCAATAGTTGATACCACATCTTCTTGTTGCTCTAAGTAAGGACTAATATCGTAATCCACGATGAGTGATTTTGGCATGGTGTGAGGCTTTGTTAAACTCAACTGCTCGCCAATTTTAATTAAGTTCGAAGACTTGTTATTCATCTTTTTTAAATCAGCTACTTGCATACCAAAGCGGGTGGCGATGCTGTATAACGTATCACCTTTTTGTACCGTGTACTCTCCAGCAAAATTATTTCTAAATAGCTTACTTTGCAACAAGGTTTGTTGCTCGACAGGCAGGAGTAAGGTATGGGGGCCGTTTGGAGAGCTTTGGTTTTTTAAATAACCAGGGTTCAATTTGTGTAGCTGTTTACGCCCCACCCCTGACAAACTAGCAATAACTGAAAAATCGAACTGCTGGCCGATATTAAACTCAGTAGTCAGTGCTTTATTTGCTAGCCTTGGGCGCTTAAGGCCGAGTTCAGGATGTTTTAGTAAATAACTCAGTGCCATTAACTTTGGGATATAGTCGGCAGTTTCTTGAGGTAATGAAAGAGACCAATAATCTGTTTTTTTACCCAAGCGTTTGTTTTTTGCTATGGCTTTTTTTACTCTGCCTTCGCCACTATTGTAAGCTGCTAAAGCATGCAGCCAGTTACCATCAAACCGTTTATGTAAGTAACGTAGATAGGCCAAAGCAGCATCAGTTGAGGCTAATACATCTTGACGACCGTCATACCATTGATCGCTTTGTATGCCAAAGTGATAGGCGGTTGCTCCAACTAATTGCCACACCCCTACGGCATGTTCTGATGAGCGAATTGTAGGCCTGAAGTCACTTTCTACAAAAGGTAATAATGCCAACTCCATTGGTAACTTTTGTTGCTCTACACGGCGGACAATATGATACAGGTAAGGCGCAGCACGTTTGTTAACTTTCAGTAAGTAATTAGGTTGTGCTAAATACCATTTAAGACGAGCGGTAGTATGTGCATTGGTTTGGAAAACAAGGCTTAAATTATTCGCAATGTGTTGCCATAACTCTTCGGCACGTGCAGTTGGTAATGGAGTATTATTTACTGGCACAGGCTCTTTTGGTGACACCTTTATTTGGGGCGTCGCCACGATAAACTCGTTTACTTCGAGTTGGGGGGCTAAGTCAGGTTCATAGTGGCTGAAGATAGCTGGCCGCTCTGAGTGTTCCTGAGCAGTGTCTTGCTGAGTAAGTTGGCATCCTTGTAAGCCAATAATAAAGCTCAGCAAAAGTATGTCTTTCAATTTTATACGAGCCATATAATAAAATCCTTTTATTATTTTAGCGCTATTTTGACAATTTGGCCTTCTTAAGTCCAGCTTCTAGAAACATAGTGAATGCCCGATTACCAATTTCATCAAGCTGATATTGCTGTTTGATCTGTTCAGGAAAAAGCTCAATTAACTCCTCAACCGATTTATCTGGCTGCGCTTTTGTAAGGGTAATAATTGCGTTTAAAAATGCGATTGGTTTAGCTAGTTCTGCTGTATTTAGCTGTTCGCCATGGCCGGGTAAAATAGTCACGAGCTCAGTGTTATTGTGAATTTTTTTGAGCGCTGCTAGCCAGTTTTCTAATTCGCCATGACCAGGGTAGGGTAAGCTATCAACGATATCTGCACCAACTAACACTCTGCCATGATCAGCGGTAATGGTTAAGTCACCTTGAGTGTGAGCCCGATAAGGCGTTAATGTAATAGGGTAGTGACCTAATTCAAGACTAGTCTGCTTTGATACGCTTATGGCTGGTGGGTTTAAACTAAGCTCTCGCCAGCGAAATAAACGTTGTTTAGCAAGGGTTAATTTGTCTCGCCAAATAGTTTGCTGATCTTCAGGCTGATTCGCCAAGCGTTGGTAGCTAAGCTCAATACTTTTTTCATAACCATCTAGTTTATCTTTTAATGCTTGTTGCATTGCTGCAAATTCACTAGCCACTTGCTGATGTACAATTAGTTTGGCATCAGGAAATTCAGCTTGTAATACGGCTAACCCTAACAAGTGGTCATCGTGAAAATGACTCGCCACTAGATAACATAAGGGGGTTTTTAAACGTTGTTTTAATTGCTTGGCAAGGCTTTCAACTTCTGCAAAGTTACCGCTTGCATCTACCATCAAAGCACACTTTTTTCCTTCAATGAGTACTTGGTTTGAATCATAAAAGCGTAACTTACTTTGTTGTTTTAAAAATTGAATTTCAGGCGTGATTGTATGCCAGCTAACATTTGCTTGTGCGTTTAACCCAGTAAATAAAAAAAGTAATGCAGCAGCAATTCGCATATTTATTTGCTCGAATATGAGTGAATATGATCGATTGTAAACAAAAAAGCGCTGTGTGCGCTTTTTAGGGATCGAGATGTTGGCTGAGTTTATCAATTAAACTGTCATGTTGCTGTTCTTGTTTTGCTTGTTGCGATTTCACTTCAAGCAATTCATGACTTAAATGTAATGCAGCCATTAGCAAAGCGTTTTGTTCATTACGAACTGTTGAGCGTTGTTTCATTTGCTCCACCAAGTCATTTAAATTTTGAGCTGCGGCTATAAGGGCATGCTCTTGCCCTTGTGGGCAAGAGAATTCATGTTCCTTACCCAGTAGCTCGACAGTGACTCGCTGACTTTGTGGGGAGCTCATTAGCTAGCCTGTTGAACGCTTTGTAATTTCTCAAGCAGACCGGTAAGTGTACTGCTAGCATCTTTTTGTTTCTCTTCGTTTTCGAGAACTTCAAGTTGCAGAGTTTCGTTTTCATCTAACAGTTTTGCTGTTTGTTCTTGTAAGCTTTTAACTTCGCTTTCAAGTTCACTGTTGCGAAGGATTAATTTGTCGATCAGTTGTTCGAGTTGGGAAAGAGTTTCGTTATTCATAAATGCGCTCATAAAACTGTGATTATTGTCATGCAAATGTAAAGGAAAGTGCCTTGATATGCCAGCATTTACGGCTGTTTTAGCAGATTTTTATTTATTATTAAGGCGTAATTCAGTGTAATGGCTTTTTTATTCATTTATGGTTCACTGAAGCGCCACATTTTCTGTTTATCATGTACAATATGACTATTCATTTTTAATGCAGCTTTTGCATCTGGCGACTTATAAATATGCTTAGTTATCGACATTCTTTCCATGCGGGCAATCCTGCCGATGTTTTAAAACACCTTGTTTTAGCTGAAGTACTTAAATACCAAACTATCAAAGATAAGCCACTCGATTATGTGGATACGCATTCTGGTGCAGGTTTTTTTGAACTTGCTGGTAGTGATGCACAAAAAACACAAGAATATTTAGATGGCATCGCCAAGCTTTGGCATCACCGTAGTGAACATGCGGAACTAAATGACTATATTGAGCTTATTAAGTTGTTTAATGAAAATGGTAATTTAGATTTTTACCCAGGCTCACCGAAAATTGCAGAGCACTTCCTACGCCGCCAAGATAATGGCTGGTTTTTTGAATTACATCCGCGCGACTTACAGCTTTTGCAAGACAACATGAAAGGAAAGCGTTCAATTCGCGTGCGTGGCGAAAATGGTTTTCAAGGCTTGGTAGGCTTGTTACCACCAGCCTCTCGGCGTGCGTGTGTATTGATTGACCCTCCATATGAAATTAAAGATGACTATGACACTGTTGTAAAAACGCTTGTCAAAGCACATAAACGTTTCGCAACAGGCACATATATGATTTGGTATCCGGTAGTCGACCGTGAACGAATCGATAGAATGGAAGCTGGATTAATTGCGTCGGGTATGCGCAATATTCAACTTTTTGAATTAGCAACTGAGGCCGATACCGACGTTCATGGCATGACAGCATCGGGTATGATAGTGATCAACCCGCCATGGAAATTAAAGCAAACAATGGATGCGGTATTACCAGAACTTGTTTCATTACTGAGTGATAGCAGTGGTTTTTATCGCAGTGAACAGTTAGTTGAAGAGTAAATTGTTTTCCATATAAAAAGCCCAACAATCACTGTTGGGCTTTTTATGCGTTGCCTAAATTTATCTTTATAGTTGTTTATATAAAGTTTAGGTTGCTTTATTTAGTTCATATAAGTGGCTGCAAAGGTAGCAACAGGTTCGCTACTATCATCAAGCAATATGAGCTTTTCACCATTTATTGTAAATTGAGCAGTCGCAGCTAAAGCTGCAGACATAGCTGCTTCGATATCCATTTGCGAAATACACATTTTTTCGGTGCTTGCTAATGGGTTAAAGGTCAGAGTTTGGCCACTGACTTCATAGCTACCAGAGAAATTATTGCAGCCCAAGAAACCATTGGTTGAGCCATCTTCTTTGAATTGAATAAAAGGCTCTTTGGTTTCGACCGTCACTGCTTCATCATTAATGGTGATAGCTTTCCAGTAAGTGTTTACCAAAGTAACATCTGGCTTTTTAGCAGATACTTTAGAAACGGTTACTTTATAAACCTCAGCAGTTTCATCTTCGACAAATGGATTGTTATGAGTAGTGCTGATATAAAGCAATTTACCTTGGTTTTCGATGCGAGCACTTACGCTGTAACGGTGACGATCAACGATTTTACTATCATCATATTCAAGAGCCACAGTGTAAGGTGGTGCACCATTTAGTTCAATCTCTTGCTCGCTGATTACATCAGCTTTTGCGTCCATTTTTGAAACATCAGCAAGTTGCACCTTTAGTACTGAGCCTGGTGGTAACATGCTGCGATCTAAGTAAGTAACCTCAGTAGTAAGAGTTTTCATTGTAGATTGCTCTGCTTTTTGGGTACTAGAATTGTCCCCACAACCCGTTAATACAACGCTGCTACCTAACAGCATAAGACTACAAATAGAGGCGTTTTTTAAAGATGAGAAGGTATCCGAAGCCATGATTATTTTCCTTGCGTTACACTATGTAAATAATTAGAAAAGCATAAAGTTCGCTGACTTAATCATAGCTTAATTAATTGAAAATGGGCACAAGGCCCATTTATTTCATGTATTATTTTTTCACGTACTTAGTGAGAATAACAATACGCTGACCTTCTACGCGCCCTTCGATGTGTTCAGGGTTGCTAGTCAGGCCGATATTTCTAACAGCTGTGCCTCGTTTTGCAACTAGGCTACTGCCTTTTACGTCAAGATCTTTAATCAGTGTAACGGTGTCACCAGCTTGAAGAACCACACCATTGCTATCGATATGTTTAATGTCATCTTCTTCGGCAAGGGCCATTTGCGCCCATTTAAGGGTATCTTCTTCAAGGTAAATCATGTCTAGCGCGTCTTGTGCCCAACCATTATCCGCAGCTAAGCGTTTTAACATGCGATAAGCCACAACTTGCACAGCGGGTGTTTGACTCCACATGCTATCGTTTAGGCAGTGCCAATGGTTTGCTGTTAGCTCTGCGCTATTGTCAATTTGGTCTTTACAGGTTTGGCACACATAAATGCACTTGTCTGAATGAGCCTCTGTAACAGGGGGGACTTCGTAAACAGATAGGTTAGCTGTATTAGTACAAAGTTCACATTGGTTATTACTGCGTTCGATAAGGGCTTGTTCAATGCTCATAGGAGGCTCTTTTAAGTTAACAAGGTAAGAAAAACAGCGCGCAGTATAGCAAAAGTAGGTCCAAAGCGGAATATCCTTAGTTATTGTGGGGGTATGTTTTTCGTATATTTGTTGATGATGGCATCAAGGCGGCCGGATTGTTTTAACTCATCGATAGCCATATTTATCTTTGGTAGCAATGCTTGGTGTTCAGCACGTAGGCGAATTTTTAGGTTACCAAGCGAGTGTAGCGCGCCAAAGTCGATATCAGCATTAAATTGCTGAGCCCAATACAGCGCAGGCAGTTTATCTAGAATGACTACCTCAATACGTTTTAGTTTTAGAGCCTCAATAAGTTGCTTTTCAGAACTAAAATCGACCCGTTTAAAGTGGTTGTCGTCGTAGTAATAATAGCCAAGTATAGTACCAACAGGTTTGTTTTTTATGGCCTCAAGCTGTTGCCAATTGGTCACATTATTTTTCAAACTTACTAGGTATTCTTCAATGGTAAATAAGCTATCTGAATAAATAAATTGTGGGTTTTGCTTTTCGGTTTGGCTTAACCATTCAAGGCTAATTACATCAAAGTCGATGTGCCCAAGATGAAGATATTTAACGGTACGTTTGGCTGGCAGCTCTACATGTTTTGCTTGTATGTCAGCGAGCTGCATAACTCGCATGATAATTTCAGGCAATATCCCCGGTTCACGTTTATCGTTTGTGTAATATGGGAAATAGTTTCCAGATCCCGTGACATTGTATTTAAGTACGGGTGGTTGTTCCGCTTGTACAGACCGTGAAAGAAGTAATAAAACTAAGAAAGCCGAGTAAATTAGGGGCAATGGATTATTTGACATCGTTTTCATGTGCCTAGTGTGGTCGGGTTTTTATTTTTTAGCAAGGTGTTCAGCTTTCACTATACTAAGAACAGGAGTAAAGTGGGGGGACAGTATCTGAGCGAGATGTATAATGTCAGAATTAAGTATGGAAGGTAACAAAAGTCAGAGCATGACGCAGTATATAGCCCGGCAGCCAATATTTAATGCTGACAGAAGCCTGTATGCCTATGAGTTATTGTACAGGGAATCAAATGATAATGTCTTTCCGGTGGGGACCAGTGATGGTCAAGCTACAGGTCGATTGTTTTTCAATGCCTTGATGTTGATGGGGTTAGAGAAGCTTACAGGTTTTCAACCAGCATTTATCAACTTATCAACTGACGCTATTTTAGATGACTTTCCAAAGTTGTTGCAGCCAACCAGTGCTGTGATAGAAATTGTCGAGCGTGCGACAAGTATCCCGCAAATTATTGGTCGAGTTAAACAATTAAAGCAAGATGGTTACCTTTTTGCTTTAGACGACTACGACGGTGATGATAAGTGGCAAGATGTATTGCCATTAATGGACTTCATAAAAATAGAGGCTGCTGACCCAATCATTAAAACCAATATGACGGTTAAAAAGCTTAAACGCAGCTACCCAAAAGCAAAAGTTATTGTTGAGAGAGTAGAAAGCTACGAAGATTTTCAACAATTAAAAGCGGCTGGTTGTGATTTATTTCAAGGGTATTTTTTTGCGAAGCCAGAATTGCTAAGGTTTGGTAATGTGGAGCCTTCAAAAGTGGCTGTTCTAGAGTTACTCAGCTGCACTGCTCAAACTGCTCTAAATTTTGACCAAATCCAGCAACGTGTAGCCAAAGATATTGCCTTAACAGCTAGAATCTTAAGGCTGGTAAACGCACGAACCAGCAGTACACAACAGACAATTCGCTCAATTTCGCAGGCGGTTATTTATTTAGGTGAAGATGCAATTAGGCAATTTGTTCGTGTATTAGCACTAAGCGAGTTAGGGAACGATAAACCGCAAGAGTTAACTAAGCTTGGTTTAACTCGTGCTAAATTTATATCACTGATGCTTGAACCTGCGGGTAAAGAGCTTTCGGAGCAAGGCTATTTAGTGGGTCTTTTGTCTGTATTGGACGCTATTTTAGATGTAAAGCTTGATGCGGTTGTTAAAGAGTTCTCGCTTGGAGCAGAACTTACAAGTGCACTGGTTAAGTTTGATGGAATGCAAGGAGCCAGTTTGCAGCTTGTTATAGCCATGGAAAAAGAACAGTGGCAAACAGCAACCAAGTTACTAAAGATAATTCGTCCAGCAGCGAATATGGATATTGTGTATCGTGCAATGTATGACGCTCGTGCCTATGCTGACAATGTGTTTGACACTTTAGCATCGGTTGCAGACTAATCTCGTTAAGTTAGCTATGATGCCCGCAATGTTTACAGGTAAGGGTTATCAATATGCGTGTTTTTTTCCCCATTGTAATGATTATTGCGGCGTTAGCTTTACTTATACCGGGCGTGACGAGACCAGTTTTAACCTTAGAAGGTAAAATAGATAAATCGAAGCTTGCTAAAACAGGTATTGAAATGATTGCCGATGAAGGCGATCGCAATACGCGTAGTGTACTAATGATGGCATCAAGCATGTTGGGGCTTGATAAGCTTGAAGGCGAAATCGATGCCTACAAAAAAACGCGCAGCATTTGGGGCACAGTAAATGAGCTTGCCAATAACAAAAACTACCTTGTTGCCGCGCTGGTTGCGGTGTTCTCGATTGTTATTCCCACTTTAAAACTCCTGATGCAATTGCTTTATTGTTTTTTACCGATGAATAGATTTAAGCATTTACTCGGTCAACTCATACAAGGCTTAAGTAAATGGAGCATGGTTGATGTGTTTGTGATTGCATTAATCGTGTCTTATTTGGCTGGTAACGCCGATGGACAAATGGGCGAACTGATAAAAATGCATGCCGAATTAGGCGATGGATTTTGGTATTTTACTGGTTATTGCCTGTTTGCTATTGCTGCCAGCAGTAGCATTAAAACAGATAAACCCTTGTCGAGCGCGTAAATTTCGGGCTACAATTTGGGCAACTAATTTTTAAGGTATGATGATGACGCGACTTTCAAGCTACTTATTGATAGCTATGATGCTGCTCACTTTTGTGGGTCAGTCAGTTGCGTCTGTTGCTATGGTATGTGATATGCCACATGCCAGCATGCAAATGGACCATCATGCTACTATGAGCGCTGACAGCGACATGAGTGATATGGACTGTTGCCATGAAGACGTAATGGATACCAGCGATTGTGCGTGTCCGTTCAATGCCTGTACAGCTCACTCACTCCTGCCGCTAAATGATTTAGTTGTTAAATCAATTAAGCAATCAGAAAAAGTCACAGTGTTAGGCGCCAGCCAGCTTAGTTTCCGTGTAAGTTCTTTATATCGTCCACCTATTACTGCTTAAGCAGGATAGGTCTGTCTAAAATTTAGCAAAACGCTGAAATACACCTCATCCTGCAACCAAAATCTATTGTTTTTTAACCATTTTTAAGATTTTTGGAGCATGTGATGATTCACAGCAAATTGATTAAGGCGCTTTCTCTTGGCGCAGTATTGGTAACCTCAAGTTTAGTGAAAGCAGAGCCGTTGGCACTCAATCAGGTGATTGATTATGCATTGACTCACGAGCCTTGGTTACAGGCAAATAAATACCAGCAACAGGCGATAGAAGCGCAAAGCATTGCGGCCGGTACCTTGCCAGATCCAGTATTAACCGTTGGGCTAATGAATTTACCAACCGATGGTTTTGCCTTTGATCAAGAAGGTATGACGCAATTCAAAGTGGGCTTGTCACAACAATTTAGCCGAGGTGATAGCCTTGCCCTACAGCAGCAAGCATTGAAACAATCAGCTGAGCAATACCCTTGGCTGCGTGCAGACCGCCAAGCGCAGGTTAAAGCCATTGTTAGCGAAGCATGGCTAAATGCCTATCGCGCGCAAAAAAGCATTCAACTGATCAACCAAGATAAAGCCTTATTTAATCAACTTATTGATATTACAGAAGCAAGCTATGCCAATACACTTGGCGCAACTCGCCAGCAGGATATTATTCGCGCTCAGCTAGAGCTGACTCGGCTTGAAGATAAGCTGGTGATGTTAGAGCAACAGTTTGATAGTGCCAAAAAGCGACTAGCACAATGGCTACCTATTGAAATGCTAAACGGTGCAGTGAGCGATGACAATACTAAGGTGGCTGCACTAATGCCTTATCAAGAGCTTGAACCGTCTGGGGTGACTGAAGTGTTGATGAGTCACCCGGCAATTATTGCTATTGATCATGCAATGCGTGCTAAAAACACCCAAGTGCAAGTGGCTAAAGAAGCGTATAAGCCGCAATTTGGTATGAACCTAGGCTATGGCTATCGTGACGATACACTTATGGGTGACTCTCGCGCTGACTTGTTCTCTATAGGGGTTAGTGTTGATTTACCGCTGTTCACTGATAACCGTCAAGATCAACAAGTCAATGCCGCAATAGCTAGTGCAGAGGCAGTAAAAACCAACAAACTTATTACCCTACAAAAATTGCAAGGTCAGTATTTTAAAGAGCTTAGCCAGTTGAGCCGACTAGCCCAGCGCAAAGCACTGTATCAACAGCAGCTATTACCGCAAATGGCAGAGCAAGCCGAAGCGACTTTAAATGCTTACACCAACGATGATGGTGACTTTTCAGAAGTGATGCGCGCACGTATCAGCGAACTTAACGCAAAAATTGATGCGTTAAACATCGAAATAGACAAACAAATCACCCTCGCTCGCCTTAACTATTACGCAGCAGCAAAAGATAACCAAATAAATGCAGCACAAAGCCAAGGAGCTAGCAATGAATAATACAGTGAAATTAGTTATCGCCTTGGCGGTAGGTGCGGCATTGGCAACGGCTGTAAATAAACTAGCTGAGCCAGATCATGAAGCTATGCCAAGCGCTGAGAAAAAGCCGCTATATTGGGTGGCGCCTATGGACAGCAATTATCGCCGTGATGAACCGGGTTTATCGCCAATGGGTATGGAATTAGTCCCCGTTTATGAGGAGCAAAGTAGCGCTGAAGACAGCCCAGGTACTGTGAGGATCTCATCCGCGGTCGTTAATAACTTAGGGGTAAGAACAGCGCCCGTACGCTTTAAATCATTACAAACGACCGTTGATACGGTTGGTTATGTGCAATACGACCAAGACCAACTCGTGCATATTCACCCTCGTGTCGAAGGTTGGATAGAAACCTTATATGTAAAAGCTGCAGGTGACCAAGTTAAGCAAGGCGAGCCACTTTATACCTTGTATTCTCCACAGTTAGTGAACGCACAAGAAGAGCTACTGCTTGCCCTTAAACGTAACAACGCAGTGCTTATACGTGCGGCCAAAGCACGCTTAGCCTCACTGAATGTTTCTGACGATTTTATTGCGCGATTAGAGCAAAGCCAAAAGGTCAGACAAAACATTACCTTTTATGCCAAGCAAAGTGGCGTATTGGATGAGCTAAATATCCGCGAAGGCTTCTTCGTAAAACCTGGCACAACCATGATGAGTATTGCTCACCTAGAAGAAGTGTGGGTTGAGGCGGAAGTTTTCGAGCGCCAAGCAGGGCTTATCCATAAAGGCTTGCCAGTTACTATGACATTAGATTACGTACCGGGTAAACGATGGCAGGGCGAGGTCGATTATATTTACCCAACCCTTGATGAGAAAAACCGTACTCTTCGCGTGCGCTTACGTTTTGCCAACCAAGATGGCTTACTAAAACCAAATATGTTTGCTGAAGTGAGCATTACTACCAAGCCGACTGAGCCGCAATTAGTCATCGCAAAAGAAGCGGTGATCCGCACCGGTAGCCAAGACCGTGTCGTCATTGATTTAGGTGAAGGGCGCTTTAAATCAGTCGCCGTGACGCTAGGTCGTAGTGATAATCACGATGTCGAAATTTTATCAGGCTTATTGAAAGACGATAACGTAGTGGTTTCAGCGCAGTTCTTAATAGATTCCGAATCAAGCAAAAGCTCTGACTTTATGCGTATGCAAGAGCCGGATACTGATAGTGCAATGGTCAATGGCGTGATCAACAGCATTGACCGCGAAGCCCGAACTGCCGTGATCAGTCGCGAAGCCATCCCTAAATGGGGGCGAGATGCAGCAACCATGGAGTTTCATTTTTCGCCACGCATCGATATGTCTAGTTTGCAAAGCGATGATGAAGTGCATTTTACCTTTAAGCTGGTTGATGGTGAGTTTGTGATTTTTGACATTATGACCATGAGCCACCCTATGCAAGGAGAAATGCAATGATAGCAGCCGTGATCCGTTGGTCAGTCGGTAATCGCTTCTTTGTATTACTGCTGTCTTTAATGTTGGCGGGCTTTGGGATTTTTTCTTTAAAGAATACCCCAGTTGATGCCTTGCCTGACTTATCTGATATACAGGTTATTGTAAAAACGTCCTACCCAGGACAAGCGCCACAAGTGGTGCAAGATCAAGTAACGTTTCCGATCACCACAGCCATGTTGTCGGTGCCGGGTGCTGAAACGGTAAGGGGCTTTTCGTTTTTTGGTGACTCTTATGTATACGTTATTTTTAATGAAGACACCGATCTTTACTGGGCCCGTAGTCGAGTACAAGAATATTTGAGTCAAGTAAGTGCTCGCTTACCGGATTCAGCGAGGCCTGAACTTGGCCCTGATGCAACAGGGGTAGGCTGGATTTACTTGTATGCGCTGGTGGATAAAACCGGTAAGCATGATATTAGCCAGCTACGAAGCCTGCAAGATTGGTTTTTAAAGTTTGAGCTGCAAACGGTGCCGGGCGTATCAGAAGTAGCGTCTGTTGGCGGTATGGTTAAGCAGTATCAGGTGAATGTCGACCCCGATAAATTGCGTGCTTATGGTATTCCGCTAAGTTTAATTCAAACAGCAATTAAGCAAGGTAACCAAGAGCGTGGTGCTTCTGTGGTCGAAATGGCAGAAGCAGAATACATGGTATCGAGCACAGGTTACATCAAAAGTGTCGCCGATTTAGAGGCTATTCCGCTGGGTACTAATGCCAATGGCACGCCACTGCAATTACGCGATGTGGCTGATATAAAACTTGGGCCGCAAATGCGCCGTGGTATTGCCGAGCTTAACGGCGAGGGCGAAGTAACTGGTGGTGTGGTGGTGATGCGCTTTGGAGAAAACGCCGAAGCAACCATCAAACTTGTAAAAGAGAAGCTAGAGTCGCTCAAAAAAGGCTTGCCTGAGGGGGTTGAAATCATCCCAGTGTACGACCGCTCAAACCTTATTACCCAAGCGCTTGATAACTTAAGCTCAAAGTTAATTGAAGAATTAATCGTCGTGGCCTTAGTGTGTGTGGTGTTTTTATTCCATATACGTTCATCGATCGTAGCCATTATTACGTTGCCAATGGGTATTTTAACGGCTTTTTTGGTGATGTATTGGCAAGGTATAAACGCTAATATCATGTCGCTTGGTGGGATAGCGATTGCTATTGGTGCAATGACAGATGGTGCTATCGTGATGATAGAAAATATGCATAAGCATATGGAGAAAACCCCACTGACCGATGAAAACCGTTGGCAAGTGGTGATGGACTCAGCCGCAGAAGTCGGGCCCGCGTTATTCTTTAGTTTATTAATTATCACCGTCAGCTTTATGCCAGTGTTTATTCTAGAAGCACAAGAAGGCCGTATGTTCTCGCCACTGGCTTATACAAAAACCTATGCCATGGCGGCCTCGGCTGGTTTAGCCATTACATTGGTGCCGGTGCTAATGGGCTACTTTATTCGCGGTAAGGTTATATCGGAGCAGAAAAACCCTGTTAACCGGTTATTGGTGGCAGCGTATAAACCCTTATTAAATGCAGTATTAAAAGCGCCGAAAACAACTCTGTTACTCGCTGTGGTTTTGGCTGCTATTGGTTTTTACCCAGTTAATAAAATTGGTAGTGAGTTTATTCCTCCCCTTGATGAGGGCGACTTAATGTACATGCCAACTACTTACCCGGGTATTTCAATAGGTAAGGCCCGTGAAATCTTACAGCAGACCGATAAGTTAATTGCCAGTGTGCCAGAGGTCGAGTCGGTATTCGGTAAGGTAGGTCGTGCAGATACTGCAACAGATCCGGCGCCACTCACCATGATCGAAACCTTTATTCAGTTAAAGCCAAAGTCACAGTGGCGCGAGGGCATGACAACCGAGAAACTGAAAAAAGAGCTCGATAATCTGGTTAAGTTCCCAGGGCTTACCAATGCGTGGGTTATGCCAATCAAAACGCGAATCGACATGCTTGCCACTGGTATTAAAACGCCTGTGGGGATCAAAGTTGCTGGTCCAAAGCTGAGTGAAATTCAAAAAATCGGTGAGCAAATTGAAGTCATCTTAAAAGACTTACCGGGCACGGCTTCGGTTTACTCTGAGCGTGTTGCCGGCGGTCGCTACATCAAAGTCGATATCAACCGTGAAAAAGCAGCGCGTTATGGTTTGAATATTGCTGATGTACAACAGGTTGTTGCTACTGCTATCGGCGGTATGAATGTGACCGAAACCGTTGAAGGGCAAGAGCGTTACCCTGTTAACTTGCGTTACCCGCAAGATTATCGTGACTCGCCAGAAGAGCTTAAGTTGTTACCGATAGTGACACCAAACGGACAGCGTATCGCATTGGCTGATGTAGCCCATGTCTTTATCGAAGATGGCCCGCCGGGTATTAAAAGTGAAAATGCCCGCATTAATGGCTGGAGCTTAATCGACATTGAAGGCAGTGATATCGGCAGTTATGTTGAGCGTGCGCAACAAGCGCTGCATGAGCAACTCGAGCTACCAGCTGGTTACTCAATTACTTGGGCGGGGCAATATGAGTATATGGAGCGTGCTAAAGCTAAGCTTAGCTACGTATTGCCATTAACCTTGGCAATTATTGTGGTGCTGTTATACCTCAATTTTAGAAGCTTTACTGAGGTAGCAATGATCATGTTGACTTTACCGCTTGCAATGATTGGGGGTATTTGGTTGATGTACCTTGAAGGTTTTAACTTCTCGGTAGCCGTTGGAGTCGGCTTTATAGCCTTAGCTGGGGTCGCAGTAGAAATTGGCGTGATCATGCTGGTTTATCTTAACCAAGCTTATCAAGATGCTAAAGCGCAATCAGCACAATTTACGGTTACAGAGCTGCGCCAAGCAATCATCAATGGTGCGGGCCTTCGGGTGAGACCTGTAATGATGACAGTTGCCACCATTATTATCGGTTTACTGCCGGTGCTTTATGGCACTGGAACGGGTAGTGAAGTGATGAGCCGAATAGCAGCACCTATGGTTGGCGGAATGCTCAGTGCCATTGTTTTAACGCTACTTGTGTTACCTGCGCTTTATTTTATTTGGCGTAAACGAGATCTATAAATTTTACAGTCAGTGTGTAACTTGTACGCTTTTACTTGCTACAAGTTACACATTTTGTTTTTAAAGTTATGATAATTAAAGCGTTTTTTACTGGTGTGATTTATGCAGTGTCTTATTAAATTGATTTTGATAAGGAATGCACATGCAAGTTAAAACAATACAGCAAGTTTATGATTGGACCGTGTTATTTCATACCCAAATGGCGGCCAACTTCCATAATGTTAAAGACTTACTGGACGAGCACAATCAAATGCTGGTGGAGTATTATCTGCAATACGAGAAAAAATTGGCAGAAGATCTGGTTGGCTTTAAAGCCATTACAGAACTGAACACACTGGATACTTATTGCTACGAGTACTTTTCAGACAACCCAGATTTGATCACGTTTGATGATATTAGTACTGATCAAAAAATTGATGAAAAGGCCATTCAAGTATATTTAACGACACAGCATCAAAAGGTTATTGATTTATATGAATACCTTGTATCGCGTGCCGAAACTGCTGCAACGATTGAAAAGCTCGAGCGTTTACTAGAGCTTGAACATCAAGGTCTTAAGCAAATGATGCAAAGCTCAAACCGTCATATGGATATGTAATCGATTAATCTATTAATCCGCTTAATGAAAATCGAGTAAGAAGCCGACCTTTTTAAGGTATTTTTGCTCTTGCTGTAAATCCGCCAAAAGCAAGGTATGTTCTTTAAGCCACTTATTGTGAAACTTTAAGAACATACTATTTTGCTTGGCTGTGACCTCAAGATCAAAACCTTGGTCAGTAATGCGCTTTTGATTTAGCAATACTGCTAAGCGCAAAATAACAATTAACTGCAATATTTCGTAATGCTGCATGGTATGCAGAGCTGGAAAATCTTCTAAACGGATCTTTTTACGATAAAAGCGGATCATACAGCTAAGTAGAGTTTGTTGTTGCTGTGTGAAGCCCGGTAATTGACTGTTTGCTACGATATACGCACTGTGTTTATGTATTCCTGATGAATTAACCCCTAAGCCAATTTCATGCAGCTGCGCGGCCCAATCCAGTAAGTTGATATAGTCAGGGTCGGTAAGTTGCCATGCCCCTTTTACCTGTTCAAATAGCCACTTTGCAGTTGTCGATACACGATTAGCATGCTCTTTATCTATGGCATTACGCTCAGATAGGTTCGCTATAGTATTAGTGCGAATATCTTTATGGGCGAGCTTTTGCTGCATTTCATGAAGTAAACCTTCACGCAACGAGTAATCGCTATATTGCATCGCTTCGATTTTAAATAGTCTAAATACCGCGATTAAAATAGCCAAACCACCACAAATACTCACTTGTCGCTCAGGTGTAAGACCTTCAATTTGCAGAGCAGCTATTTGTTTAGCAGCAATAAACTGGGTTTTAAGTTCTAATAATCGCTCTAATGTGATCAGCTCTTGCTCGGCATCATTGGCATTAATCATGGCAAGGATAGATTTTATTGTGCCTGATGTTCCCACTACAGATTGCCAGCCAGCCGATAAGTAATTGGCAAAGATCACTTCGAGTTCTTGTTCAGCGCGAACCTCCGCTTTGGCAAAGCGCTTAGCTGTGATTTGTCCATCTGCAAAAAACTGCTTGGTATAGCTAACACAGCCCATGTTGCGACTAGCAAGGAGTTTGTGTTTAAAGTGTTTACCAATGATGAGCTCGGTACTGCCGCCACCGATATCAATAACTAAGCGGTTCTCATCGTGATGAATGTAATGGGCAACGCCTTGGTAAATTAAACGGGCTTCTTCTTGCCCTGAAATCACTTCAATCGGGTAAGGAAACACCTTACTTGCTTGAGTTAAGAATGAATGTATGTTTTTCGCGCGGCGTAATGTGTAAGTGGCAGCCACTTTGACATTCTCTAAAGGGAAGTCTTGCAATGTAGTGGCAAATTGTTTGAGAATAGCCAGTGCGCGCTCGATAGCTTCTTGGCTTAAGTGATTTTTATCATCTAAACCATCAGCTAAATAAACGCGCTGCTTTTCTTTGTGTAAGATTTGCAAAGAGCCATCGACCTCTCTTGCCACCACTAAATGAAAACTGTTTGAGCCTAAATCAACTGCAGCAATTGAGGGATAATCATTCATTATTATAGTTACTTTCCCATTTTTTAAGGTGGTCATAAATGGCAATTTGCGAACGAATTTTCTTGCGATTGCCACGGCGTACATAGCTGTTTTTTTGTTCGCTATCGATTATGCGCGCTTTTGTTCTATCTTTAAACTGTAGCTCAAGAATATCAATTATGAGCTGCTTTAATTTTTCATCATAAATGGGTGTAGCTACTTCTACACGGTGATCTAGATTCCGGGTCATCCAGTCTGCTGATGAAATATACACTTTTTCGTCACCATTATTGTGAAACACCATAACCCGAGGGTGCTCTAAAAAGCGGTCAACAATACTAATAATACGAATATTATCGTTAACGACAGAGGGCACTAACGAACACATGCCACGCACAATAATACGAATTTTTACACCGCGTCTTGCTGCAAAATAGAGATGGTCAACCAGCTCTTTATCAACAAGATTATTTATTTTTAGCGTAATTCGACCAGCTTTTCCGTGTTCTACGTTGGTAATCTCATTATCTATCAAGGAGGTAATAGTTTGTCTTGCGTTGACTGGTGAAATCATTAAGTGATCAAATTGAAATGGCTTATAGCTGCTTTCGATAAACTTAAACACACTATCGCACTCTTCACTAATACCTTCATGCCTAGTAAATAAACTAAAGTCAGTGTAGATTTTGGCGGTTTTTTCATGGAAGTTACCCGTGCCAATATGGGCGTACTTCACTATGTTGTTTTTTTCTTTACGGTGAATAACGCATAGTTTGCTGTGCACTTTTAGTGCAGGAATACCAAAAATAACTTTAACACCCGCATTACTCAGGGTTTTTGCCCATTCAATATTGTTTTGTTCATCAAAGCGCGCTTTCAGCTCAACTATTACAGTTACGTGTTTGCCATTTTTGGCGGCATTAATAAGCGTAGAAACCAGGCGAGACTGACTCGCAACGCGATAAATATTGACCTTAATTTGGGTTACATCTGGGTCAAACGCCGCTTGGCGTACAAACTCAAGTAAGTGGTTAAAGGTGTGGTAGGGGTAATACAGTAAAATATCTTGCTCTGAAATGGCATCAAACACACTTGAGTGATTGTTAAAGGCTGCGCTTTGTAATGCAGGCAGTGGTTTGTTTTCTAAATACTGACGGCCAACATTCGGAAACGCAATGAAATCGCGGAAATTACGGTAACGGCCGCCGGGGATCAACGCATCATGTTGGCTTATATTAAGGCGCTTTTTCATCACTTTAAGCATTTCAGCAGGCATGCTCTCGTCATAAACAAGGCGCACAGGCTCTGCAGAAAT
Organism: Pseudoalteromonas sp. OFAV1; assembly: GCF_021532595.1. Lineage (NCBI taxonomy): Bacteria > Pseudomonadati > Pseudomonadota > Gammaproteobacteria > Alteromonadales > Pseudoalteromonadaceae > Pseudoalteromonas > Pseudoalteromonas sp. OFAV1. Next base: position 39,765 of record NZ_JAKGBG010000021.1, on the reverse strand, counting down.
ACGTTGTTTTAGACCTTTTGACATTTTATCGAGCAAGCCTTCTTCAAGCTCGTCATCTAAGTTGTATTCGGCATCACGGGTCAATTTGATGGCATAACATTGAATATCATCAAAGCTAAAAAAGCTGCTAAACACATCGCGAATAAAGTAGGCGATAATGTCATCAAGCATCACAATGGTTTTGTGACGGCGCGTTTTCTCTGGTGGTAAAATAACAAAACGAGATACGCGGTCGGTTGGTACTTCCATCATGGCATAATGACTTTTTTGGTTGGTCATCTCGACAAACAAATAGGTCATGGTGTCGTTGATTTGATCTGAGTAGTCTTTCTTTTCAGAGAGTAAAATCGGCAATATGTGTTGCAGCACATTGTCGTGGAAGAATTTTTTCAGCCAACTCAAGTGAAATTCAGATAGCTCCTCAGGTAACTCAACGTGAATATTGTGCTCGTTTAAGTCATTTAAAATGTCTTTATGAATTTGGTTAAACTTTTTACCAAGCTGCAGCACCTTACTTTGGATCTGATGAAGTAGTATTTCGTCTTCTTCAAAGTTCGCATCAGGAATTTTATTAAGTAATATTCGGCGTTTAACATCGGCAACACGGACACGGAAAAACTCATCCATGTTGTTTGAGTAAATACCTAAAAAGCGCATGCGCTCAATAATCGGGTTAGATTTATCTTTAGCTTCTTGCAGCACGCGTTCATTAAAAGACAGCCAACTTAGCTCTTTGGCAAAGTAATTAACGGCTTGAGAAGAAGAATGTGATGCGTTCATCTGGTTTTCCAACGTTTATAGCTAGTTAGAATATAGAGGATGCAGATGACGTTTATATGACGTATTTATCACTTTTATGACATACATGTCAGTTATGTGACATGTATGCCGTTAATTTTAAAGCTTAGTTTAAGTTTAAATATCCCTATAAACTTGCTTGTTATGCGTCCTCAATATCAACAATTAAGTCTGTGGTAATAGATTCAAGCGCACTGATCACTTCGTCTTTGCTCATACCAACGGGCAGGGCAACGGTTGCAACGGCACTGAATATAGGTACTCCCCAGTTAGGTGCACTTTGTTGTTTTGAATTAAGGTGAGTGATATTTGCTCCTTTGTGACGAATAACACTGGCAAGCTCTTGGACAATGCCGGGTCTATCATTACCGGTGATCACAAAGTTAATTTGTTCAGATTTAACCTCTTCGAGTGTTTCTGAACCACGCTCAATTCTCACCTCTAGATGAGGAAGGCTATGTAGAGCATCTTGCAATTCTTGTAAGTGTTCTTCAGGAACAGCAGCTTCTATAATGCCCGCAAAATGACCGGCTAGGTGGCTTAAGTTACTCCCTAACCAATTGCCATTATGGTTTAAAATTGTTGCTGATAGATCTTCAACTAGGCCAGGCTTATCTGGCCCTAAAATAGTAATTACTAACTGCTTCATACTTAAGTCTCTTAAAAAAGCCTCTGTAAAATGCAATGAAAAGAGGAGGCGTTGGTTGATGATAATTTTTATTTTGGGAAAAATAACACTTATTCAGTATTGTTGCAGATTTATTGTTTGTCCAATATTTTCCATATAGTAATAAAAAATTAGTTATAACAAATCGTTAGCCCATTGTATGTTAGTGACTCATAACTCTAAAACAATATTCATTTCGCTTATATTTACAGGCTAAAAACAACACCCAAGCATGCAGTTTATTACACTGAAATATGACGGTTGTAACATTACTGTCATCTTCGTGAAATATAATCCGCGCAACGTTAAGATTTAAGGGTGTTTTGATGACTTCCAATCCGAATAAACCGACCTTTCATACGGATAGAAGCCGTCTATTTAAAGACCGGTTTGCCGAGTGGGGTATTTCCGCAGGCGGTGTAATGGTGCTTATCGCACTGCTACTGATATTCTTTTACCTTCTATATGTTGTTCAACCTATTTTTGAGTCAGCAAAAGTTGAAACACGTAACAGTGTAAAACTAGATAATGCCTCAGAAATTGTTGGTCTAGGTATTGAAGAGCAAACTGAAGTGGCTTTTTTACTAGGTGAAAAAGGCAATGTCGACTTTTATAATGTCGAGAAAGCGCAGTTTGGTAAAAAGATCACCACTCTTAATACTGAATTACCAAGTGACGTGAGCAGCTTTGCACGCTCTGCACCATTTCAGAACCAATATGGCTATGGCCTAGAAAATGGCTCTGTGGTTATCGTGTCACCAAAGTTTTTAGTTACTTTCCCTAATAATGAACGCAAGCTAACCCCTCGCTTAGATTATCCGTTAGGTGATTTGGCGCTTGAAGTAGACGATCAAGGTGCGGCGATTACTAAGTTCGCATTTAGCCACTACGAAGATAAAACAGCCGTTGTTGCTTTAACCGCTGATAAGCGTGTTTTATTTAGTAGCTTTGTGGGTGAAGAAAATATGTTCACCGGCGAAGTTGAATGGGTTGTTGAGCGCACTGAGCTTGATATTGAAGGCCGCGTTGATGAGCTATTAATCTCACCTGACACAACGCGTACTTTTATTCGTTCTGCAAATCAGATTTATGTTTACGATACGCGTTATCCTTCTGAGGTTGAGCTAATTCAATTGCTTGCAGCAAACGAAGAAAACGCAAATCTTGTTTCAACGCAGCTGTTAGCCGGTGCTAACTCACTAATGCTTGCTAACGATAACGGCGAAGTATCGCAGTGGTTCGAAGTAAACACGGAAGATGGTCGCGAGTTTCAAAAAATCCGTGCATTCGAAACGACTAAACAATCTAAATTAAATATCTCTACAGAGTTTTATCGTCGAACTTTCTTTACCGCGGGTGCAAATGGTGAGCTAGGTATTTATTACACAACCAGTGAAGCAAAACTATGGCAAGGCAAAGTAAGCGAAGGTCCAATTCAAAATTTTGCAATTGCACCACGTTCTAATGCGGCACTTATTCTTGCTGATGATGCATTAAAAGTAATCGAAATTCATAACGAGCACCCTGAAGTAACCTGGTCTGCGTTATGGCAAGAAGTATGGTACGAGGGCTACCCAGAGCCGGCTTATATCTGGCAGTCAACGTCTGCAAGTGATGACTTTGAATCTAAATTCTCACTAGTACCAATTTCATTCGGTACGATTAAAGCTGCTATGTATGCGATGTTATTTGCAGTACCGATTGCACTTTCTGCGGCTATTTACACAGCTTACTTTATGTCGAGTGAACTACGTAAAGTGGTTAAGCCGACGGTTGAAATCATGGAAGCATTACCAACGGTAATCCTAGGTTTCTTGGCAGGTCTTTGGTTAGCGCCACTGATTGAAGAGCATTTACCAGCCATCGTCGGATTACTGGTGTTGCTGCCAATTGGTATTCTATTAACCGCATTTGGTTGGAACAAGCTACCGGCGTCAATTCGTCACCGTGTTCCTGAAGGTTCGCATTCAATTTTACTTATTCCAGTGGTTATCTTTATTGGTTGGTTATCATTTGCGATGAGTAACTCAATTGAGCTTTGGATGTTCGATGGTAACGTTCGTCAGTACCTAACTAATGAATTAGGAATGACATTCGACCAACGTAACTCGTTAGTTGTTGGTATTGCAATGGGCTTTGCAGTTATTCCAACTATCTTCTCAATTGCGGAAGATGCGGTATTTAGTGTTCCTAAGCACTTATCAAATGGTTCATTAGCACTCGGTGCTACGCAGTGGCAAACATTGGTGCGTGTAGTATTACTAACAGCAAGCCCAGGTATCTTCTCAGCTGTGATGATGGGTCTAGGCCGTGCTGTGGGTGAAACAATGATTGTACTAATGGCAACAGGTAATACACCTATTATGGACTGGAGTATCTTCCAGGGTATGAGAACGCTTGCAGCGAATATCGCGGTAGAAATGCCAGAGTCTGAGGTAGGCAGCTCGCATTATCGCATTCTATTCTTAGCAGCATTTGTACTATTCATATTCACATTCGTTTTCAACACAGTGGCTGAGTTTGTTCGTCAGCAACTGCGTGAAAAATACAGTTCAATGTAGGTGGAGAGACACGACATGGTAAAGCAGTGGTTTAAGTCTGGTTCTCCTTGGATTTGGATGACCGGCGGTGCGGTAAGCATCAGTTTAATCTCGGTTCTTGGCTTATTAGCCATGATTGCTTGGAAAGGTTTAAGCTTTTTCTGGCCATCAGAAGTCGTGCAACTTGAGCTGCAAGGCTCAGTTGCTAAACAAACAGTGATCGGTGAAGTTTATGACCGTGAGCTAGTTGCAAAATCACGTATTGAGGCGACGGGCGTTGATTTATCTCACTACGACAAAGAGCAACTAGAGCGCTTACTAATCAAAACAGGTAACCGTGAGTACGTAGATCTCGATTTCCGTTGGGTATTAGAGACAGACATCACATCGCGTACTGCACCCGCTGAACTTGCAGTATTCGAGCGTAGCAAAAACGGTAACTTTTACGGTTATGTAGAACAGGTTATTAAAGACGGTGAAGTTATTACAGATAACAAAATCGAGGTACTTTATGATCTTGTTGACCGTGCCGTTGACCTAAACGACCAAGCACTCGATTTACAAAATGGTGATATTGGTCATATCAACTATGAACTTGAGCGCTTGCGCTTAAAAGAAAAAGCGTATCAGCTTGATAACGAGTTAACGGATGAGCGTGTTGCTGAGCTAGCACAAACACGCGCTGAGCTACGTGCTGAATATGCCGTGCTAGAAAAACAGTTATTTGCACTTCGTAAAGAAGCAAAGCGTGACCAAGTAACGGTTAAAGACATGCGTGGTGAAGTGGTTACTTTACCTCTGTATCAAGTTCTTGATGTATGGTTCCCAAATGACATGGGCTTCTTTGCAAAGCTTGGTCATTACTTTGTACAGCTAGGTAAGTTCGTAGCGGACGACCCGCGTGAAGCAAATACTGAAGGGGGTGTATTCCCTGCAATTTTTGGTACTGTATTCATGGTATTACTGATGGCAGTGATTGTGACTCCGTTTGGTGTTGTTGCAGCGATTTACTTACATGAATACGCAGCGAAAAATGCGATTACGAAGATGATCCGTATCGCGGTAATCAACCTTGCGGGTGTACCTTCAATTGTATACGGTGTATTTGGTTTAGGCTTCTTTGTATACATGCTAGGTGGCAGTATCGACCAATTGTTCTACCCAGAGTCGTCGCCAAGCCCAGTATTTGGTACACCTGGTGTGATTTGGTCAGCATTAACCTTGGCAATTTTAACCTTACCGGTTGTAATTGTTTCAACGGAAGAAGGTTTGTCACGTATTCCAAGTACTGTTCGTCATGGTTCACTGGCGCTTGGTGCAACAAAAGCAGAAACGCTATGGCGCATCATCATTCCGATGGCAAGCCCTGCGATTATGACTGGTTTAATCTTAGCGGTTGCGCGTGCAGCCGGTGAAGTAGCACCACTAATGCTTGTTGGTGTTGTTAAGATGGCACCAACACTGCCACTTGACGGTAACTTCCCATACGTACATTTAGATAGAAAATTTATGCACTTAGGTTTCCACATTTATGATGTTGGTTTCCAAAGCCCTAACGTAGAAGCGGCGCGTCCGCTGGTATATGCCACGGCATTCTTACTGGTATCAGTAATTATCGCCCTGAATATCACCGCGATTGGTATTCGTAACCACTTACGCGAAAAGTTTAGAGCTCTTGAGCATTAATACAGAATTTTTATAGGTAGACAGAGATGATTACAGTTGCACCACAAGTAAACCAAGCGAAAAGCGCGGCAAAGCTAGATTTAGAAAATCTAACAGCAGAACAAACAGCGTTAGAGATTAAAAACTTAGATCTATACTACGGTGATAAACAAGCGCTTAGCGGCGTAAATATGAACATCCCGAAAGGACAGGTAACGGCGTTTATCGGTCCATCTGGTTGTGGTAAATCAACACTTTTACGTTGTATCAACCGTATGAATGACCTAGTTGATAGCTGTCGTATCGATGGTGAGATCTTACTTCATGGTCACAACATCTATGATAAGAGCGTAGATGTTGCAGCATTACGAAGAAATGTTGGGATGGTGTTTCAGCGTCCTAATCCATTTCCAAAATCAATCTACGAAAATGTCGTCTATGGCCTACGCTTACAAGGTATTAAAGAAAAGCGTAAACTAGACGAAGTGGTTGAACAATCTTTACGTGGCGCAGCGTTATGGGATGAGGTTAAAGACCGTTTACACGATAGTGCATTTGGCCTATCGGGTGGTCAGCAACAGCGTCTTGTTATTGCTCGCTCAATTGCTATCGAGCCTGAAGTATTGCTTCTGGATGAGCCAACATCGGCACTTGATCCAATTTCTACTTTAGTTATCGAAGAGCTAATTAACGACTTAAAGAACAAGTTTACCGTGGTAATCGTTACTCACAACATGCAACAAGCTGCTCGTGTATCAGACCAAACTGCGTTCATGTACATGGGTGAGTTGATTGAGTATTCAGATACCAATACGTTATTTACAACACCAAGCAAGAAGAAAACAGAAGACTACATTACAGGCCGTTACGGTTAGTCAATAAAGTCACTTGGTACCGTAAACGAAATTTATAGAGGTAGACAATGGAACATAATATCAATAAACACATTTCGGGCCGCTTTAATGAAGAGCTTGAAAATGTGCGTAACCATGTATTAAACATGGGTGGCTTAGTTGAGCAACAGCTAAACAGTGCACTGGATGCTGTTAGCAATGGTGATGCGGATCTTGCACAAAAAGTTCGTGAAAACGACTATAAAGTAAATGCAATGGAAGTAAATATCGACGAAGAGTGCACACGCATTATTGCTCGTCGTCAGCCTGCTGCCAGTGACTTACGCCTTGTGATTGCAATCGCTAAAACAATTGCTGATTTAGAGCGTATTGGTGATGAAGCTGAGCGCATTGCTAAAGTAGCATTGGATTCGTTCACAAAAGATCAGCAAGATCTTTTGGTGAATATTGAAAATATGGGTCGTCAAGTATCGAAAATGCTTCATGATGTACTCGACGCTTTTGCACGTATGGACGTGCAATGTGCGTTTGAAGTGCACAAAGAAGATGCCAAAGTTGATCGTGAATACGAAGCAATTACACGTCAAATCATGACTTATATGATGGAAGATCCACGCTCAATCCCGAAAATTATGGATTTAGTGTGGTCAGTACGCTCATTAGAGCGTATTGGCGACCGTTGCCAAAATATTGCTGAATACATTATCTACTTTGTAAACGGTAAAGATATTCGTCATACATCTCAAGCAGATATAGAAAAGTCGCTGTAATTTTAACCGCTACTTTTCATTATTAAACCGAGCGGCCTTTGGCCGCTTTGTCTATTATTGGTGATGTAAGGCAGAAAAAGCGTTCACAATCGAACACAATGCTGTAAAATTCGCAGCTGCCAAAGCATACTAATTTATAAAGGGTCAGTTATGCCTACAAATGCATTTTTAGGGGTTTTTGCTAAATCACCTATTAAGCCTATGGAAGATCACATCAAGAAAGCACATCAAGCAAGTAAAGCGTTGATCCCTTTCTTTAATCACGTGTTTAAAGAAGAATGGCAAGAAGCGGAAGAAATCCGCCTAAACATTCGTAATTTAGAGCGTGAAGCTGATGAAATGAAACGTAACATCCGCCTTCAACTACCTCGTGGCTTATTCATGCCTGTTGAGCGTACCGATTTGCTTGAACTTGTTACTCAACAAGACAAGATTGCTAACAAAGCAAAAGATATTGCAGGTCGTGTAGTTGGTCGTGAGATGACTATTCCTGCAGAAATTCAAGAAGATTTCCTTGCTTATGTAACTCGTTGTGTTGATGCAACTAAACAAGCATCAAAAGCAATCAACGAGCTAGATGAGCTTCTTGAAACGGGCTTCAAAGGTCGCGAAGTGACTTTAGTTGAAAAGATGCTCGTTGAATTGGACGCAATTGAGCAAGACACGGATGACATGCAAATCAAAATACGCCGTCAATTGCGCGCTATAGAAAATGAACTTAACCCAATCGACGTAATGTTCTTATACAAGATCATTGAATGGGTTGGCGAGCTGGCTGATATTGCTGAGCGCGTAGGTTCTCGTCTTGAGCTGATGTTAGCTCGTTAATTAAAAATCAGTTCAAATTCGAAAAATTAAAGGTTCACACAATGGATATCATTGCAAATTACGGCACGTTACTCGTTTTAACTGCCGCCGCAGTCGGTTTCTTCATGGCTTATGGTATTGGTGCAAATGACGTTGCCAATGCGATGGGTACATCTGTAGGCTCAAAAGCACTTACAATTAAACAAGCAATCATCATTGCGATGGTGTTTGAATTCGCTGGTGCATACCTTGCCGGTGGTGAGGTTACATCTACAATTCGTAAAGGGATTATAGATGCCGCGCCATTTACGGACATACCAGAACTTATGATACTTGGTATGATTGCCGCACTATTCGCTGCTGGTAGCTGGTTATTAATTGCCTCTTTCTTGGGCTGGCCAGTATCTACGACTCACTCAATCATCGGTGCCATCATTGGTTTCGCATTGGTTGCAGTAGGTAGCGAAGCAATTCAATGGAACAAGGTAATGGGCATTGTAGGTAGCTGGATTGTTACCCCTGCTATTTCAGGTTTTATTGCTTATTTGATTTTCATGAGTGCGCAAAAGCTAATTTTTGACACTGATGCACCACTTAAAAATGCTAAGCGTTTCGTACCTGTATACATGGGTCTAGCTGGCTTCATCATGTCGCTTGTAACCATCAAGAAAGGCTTGAAGCACATTGGTATTAACTTAGGTGCTGTTGAAGGTTATGCGCTTTCTATCGCAATTGCAGTGGTTGTTGCAATCATTGGTAAATTCGCAATTTCACGCCTTAAAATTGACCCTAAAGCTGACAAAAAAATGCAATTCAACAACGTTGAGAAAGTGTTCGCAGTACTAATGGTACTAACAGCATGTTGTATGGCATTCGCACATGGTTCAAACGACGTTGCTAACGCAATTGGTCCACTAGCTGCTGTTGTAAACATTGTTGAGCACAACGGTGAAATCGCTAAGAAAGCGGCTATCGCATGGTGGATTTTACCACTGGGTGGTTTCGGTATTGTTGCTGGTCTTGCTATTTTAGGTAAGAAAGTAATCAAAACAATCGGTGAAGGTATCACACACTTAACACCTAGCCGCGGTTTTGCTGCTGAGCTTGCAGCTGCTTCTACTGTTGTTATCGCATCAGGTACTGGCTTACCTATCTCTACTACACAAACACTTGTGGGTGCAGTATTAGGTGTAGGTATGGCACGTGGTATTGCGGCACTTAACATGGGTGTAGTAAGAAACATTGTAGTTTCTTGGGTAATTACATTGCCAGTTGGCGCAGCCCTTGCTATTGTTATTTTCTACGTACTGAGAACTGCCTTCGGGGTTTAAAAAAGTACTAACAGACTTTTAGCTTGAAAAGATCTCAATGCCTTAGGTATTGGGGTCTTTTTATTTGCAGGTAGTAATATCAATCCGCAATAATATTTAATCATTTTGAAGGATAAACCTGTCGCTATCTGCGTTAAAGATTTCTCATTAAGAGCAACTTAATAGCGAAATTTTTGCCTTGTTATTAACGAGGTTTTATTGCCTCAAAATAGATCACTTAATTAAGCGATTTGGTATAAAAACAGAATATGAATAACTTACCAAGTATAAAACAGCTACAGTATTTATTAGCAGTCCATCAGCATCAACACTTTGGCCGCGCAGCCAGCGCCTGTTTTATTGGCCAATCTACATTAAGTAGTGCAATTCAAAACTTAGAAGAAACGTTAGGTTGTCAGCTTATTGAGCGTGAAAATCGCAGTTTAATGTTTACAGCTATCGGTGAAGAAGTCGTAGAGAAAGCTCGTAAAATTATAGACGATACCTTAAGCCTAAAAGAGCTAACAAAAAGCTTTTTGACACCGTTAAGCGGCACGCTCACCCTTGGCGTGATCCCAACGATTGCCAGCTTCATTGCCGCGCCTTTATATCATTTCTGCAAACAAACTTTTACTGAGTTAGAGTTAGTCTTGGTTGAAGATACCAGTGATAAGCTACTCGATAAATTAGAGCATGGCCAAATTGATATGGCATTGCTTGCATTGCCGTATGATACTGACAAATTCCATACTCAAGTGCTTGCAAAAGATCACTTTAGTTTGGTGCATCACAAAGACTATACGCCTGCAGCTGGGGTGGAAGATTTTAATCTACTACCGGATGCCAGCGTGTTTTTACTAGAGCGTGAGCATTGTATGACTGGCCATGCGCTAAGTGCCTGCCACTTGAATCGTTCAAGTTGTATTAATCCATTTGAAGCGGCAAGCTTACATACTTTGTTAAGTATGGTTGAGCACCAGCTAGGTGTGACTTTCTTACCGCAAATGGCTATTAATGCCGGCATTTTAGACAAGAAAGAAATGGTTGCTACGCCATCCCAGAGCGATGCGTACCGTGATATTGGTATTGTATGGCGTAAAACCACAGGCCGGATCAGAGACTTTAGGCTGTTTAGTCAGCAGTTAGAGCTGTTTCTTAATAGGCAATGTAGCTTAGATGGTCAGTGTGACGAATAATAAAAAACCGCAAATAAAAAACCCCAAATAAAAAATTTGGGGTTTTTTGTTATTTAAACAAACTATTTTTTTCCTTCCCTCGACTAACATAATAACAAAACCATTAAAGGCAGATCAGATGACGAGGCTAGCGTGTTTTTTCAATCACTTGAAACATTAATTGCCAAAGCGCAACAGGGCAATAAACGGGCGTGGTTGAAATTAGTCAAGCAGCACGAAACACAGGTATATAACTATTGCCTAAGGATGTTAAGCCATCCCGATGATGCAATGGATTTGATGCAAGAAGTGTTTATTTCTGTGTATAAAAGCTTACCGAGCTTTCGTGGTGAATCGAGCTTTAATACTTGGCTCTATCAAATAGTGCATCGGCGTAGTGTCGAATATTATCGTCGCCGTAAATTGCATCAAAGTTTGGATTCTGCGCCAGAAGAAAGCTGTGAGCGTAGCGAGTTAGAAACGAATCAACTGCAATCTGAGCAGCATCATGAACTAAAAGAAATGATGAATAATTTACCCTGGGAGCAGCGTTTAGTGGTGGAGTTAAAGTTTTTTCAGCACTGTACATTTGAAGAGATAGCTGAGCAATTAGGCATTTCGACCAATACAGCTAAATCAAGACTATACAGTGCGCTTGGCAAATTAAAAGTGCATTTGGAGGCCGTAGATGGCTAATTTAGATTCATTATTTACCGCATGGTTAGAAGGTGAGAGCTTAACTGATGAGCAAATAGCCTTGCTGCAAGCTAATGCTGAGTATGCATTAATGATGAACAATGCGATGCAGTGGCAACAACAAAGTAAAGACTATGAAACGGTGCCAGTACCAAACTGGGACAGAGAATCAAGTATGCCGAAAGTGCAAAAAGCTAACGTATTTTTTGGCTCTGGTATGTGGGCAATGGCGGCATCAATTGCGTTTTGTGCGTGGCTTTTTGTTAGTAATCCGCAGCAACAAAACCAGCAATTACTTGAGCAAGTCGCTAAACAAACCAACTTATTAGAGTCACAACAAAAGCAAATTGATCAGCTGCAAAACATTCTTACAGCACAAAATGAAGTGCAACAGCAGCAGATGTACCAGCTGGCTAAAGAAGCGATTAAAACTGGGCGAGTAGAGCGTCAAGAAGATATTGCTAGCGTGCTTGCCTATATCAAAACGCAGCGCGCTCAAGACCAAGCGTACTTACGTATGCAGTTAAATGATTTAGCAGAGCAAGTGGACGGCCGATCTATGCCAACCGTTGCCAACAACTTGGAGTATTAAGATGTCAAAATACACATTAACCTCAGCTGCCTTATTGCTTTGCTCAGCCGTAAGCGTGCAAGCACAAGCAAACGATGAATTAGATAAAATTCAGCGAGAAGTCGGGATCATGGAAAAAATCCTCACCGCAGCTTTAAAACAAGATACCGATAACAAGGTAAGAAATGTAACTTCAAGCTATCTACAACACCAAGGCGTGGTATTTAGCTTTGATGTACGAGGTAGTTCACGGTGGTCTTCGGTGTTTGCGTCTGTACCTGATGCGCCTCTTCCACCATTGCCAGATATCGACTTTGAAGAACTGGCTGAAATTGAGGTGTTAGGTGATCATGTGCAAGTAATAAGCGATGCCGTGGTAGTGAAAACGCAAGAAGCCTACCAGCAAGCAATGGAAGTGATGCGTGAAAGTGCTGAGCGAGTGCGTGATGTTGCTGAACAAGAGCGAGATATAAGCCGTGAAATTCGTGATCTTGAACGTGAAAAACGTGATTTGGAGTTTGACCGTCGTCACGACAAAGACGCCAAAGATCAAGAGCTCGAACAACGTAAAAAAGAGCTACAAGCAGCAATCAAAGAACTTGAAAAGCAGCAGCAAAAATTATCGCAAAAACAACAAGTAATGCGTAAAGAGTTAGCTGAAAAAAAACAAGCACGGGTGAAAGAGCAGCAGCAACAATTAGCTGAGCTTGTACAAAAGGTAAATAACAGCTTATCGCTTACCTTATGTGATTATGGTAGTGGCTTAAGAAACTTACCAAACGATGAGCATGTTAGTTTTGTCATTCGTGGTATTAGCGAAGATAAAAGTGAACAGGTTAAGGTGTTTAAAAAGTCAGATATTAAAAAGTGTGTGCAAGGTGATATAAAAGCCACGCAACTGCTTGAAAAGGCATCAAGCTATAATTTTTAGCTTGGCTAGCTCCCCAACTAAAAAGCAGCCTAGAGAGGCTGCTTTTCATTCATTGAAAAAGGTTTCAAGTCGGGTAAAAACAATAAATAAACCCATACGACTAAATTAAAATACGGCACGAGACCTAAGCCTGTAAATATCTTTACCGGATACCCCTTGAAGGTTGCATTACGGTAACATTGATACGCTATCCCTAAATTTACGAACAGCAACAAAACGATTAGTTGTGTCATCACTTTTCTCCTTTATACCGTTAATACATGAACTTATTAATATTAAGTTATTTTCAGTATGTATAATGTAATTGGTAATGTCATGTATTTTTTAAGTAATCACTATAAAAATACGACATTAGTTCCTGCTGTGGATTTAAGTATAGATGAGTATCGTGACTTTGGAAGTACTAAAAATAGGTAAAAAGTAGCAAAAATGCCGTTTTTTTTCACTTTATAATGCTAGCTAATTGTTAGTTAAATAAATTATTTTCAGATATTTTTTTTAGTTCAGCAGAAATTTTTTCAACCGGTACTGGGCGGGCGATAAAGAAGCCTTGTCCGTAATCAATTCCAATTTCTTTTAATGCTAAAAATATTTCTTTATTTTCAACATACTCAGCAACAGAACGCTTATCAAGCGAACGACTAATATCGTTAATGGCTTTAACTAAAGCAAGATCGATAGGATCATTTAGCATGTCGCGAACGAATGAACCATCGATCTTCACATGTTGTGCTGGTAATTGTTTTAGATAATTGAACGTGCTAAATCCAGTGCCAAAATCATCAATCGAAAAGTGACAGCCCAAGCCGTTTAAACGCTCTATCATCGCACGGGTTGCTGTCAGGTTTTTGATGCTTGCCGACTCAGTTATTTCAAAAATTATGCGGCTCGGTGCCACTTCATACTCTTCTAAGCTTGATTCAATATGCGGAAGCAAACGCTCATCTAAGAATGATTGCGCCGATAAATTGATAGCAATTTGATTAAGCTCTGGATGCTTTGCAACACTTTGAATAGCATTTCGAATAACACATTGGTCCATCAAAAATGTGTCATTTAATAACTCTAATGCAGGGATAAACTGGTTCGGGTAAATTAGCTCATCATTTAATTTCAAGCGCAGTAATGTTTCAAAGTAAGCAACATGATTACGTTTAAAATCCCAGATTGGCTGATAATGAAGCTCGATGGCATTTTGCTGAAGAGCCTGACGAATACTATGTCCCCACTCTAAACCAACTTGTAGGCTATTGTGGTTACTGTCTTCTTTGGAATAACAATGAACTAAGTTTCGGCCCAAACTTTTTGCCACATAAAGCGCGATATCTGCTTGTTTTAAGCATTCGCTGGGATCATTATTCTGTGCTGTAATTTGTGTCAAACCAATAGAGCAGCTAATTGAGTATATTTGCCCTTCAGAGTGAAATTGGTGTTTTTCAATAGCAACGCAAATGCTCTCAGCAACTAAGTGTGCATCAAGTAAGTTGGTATTTTTTAAGATAACAGCAAATTCATCACCGCCAATACGACAAATCAAATGCTCTTCGCTTATGTTAGCGGTAAATAGCTGGGCAACCTCTTTTAAGACAATATCGCCTTGTTGATGGCCTTTACTGTCGTTAATAATCTTAAAGTGGTCTAAATCGATATAAATAAGTGCGTGCTCAATATCGTCATTAGTGTATTTCTCTTGGCAAATACGCTGTAATTGTTGGTCAAAGTAATAACGATTGTGCAGCTCTGTGAGTGTATCGTGTAAAGCTAAATGGCGAAGCTGAAGTTCAGCTTGTTTTCGTTCATGAATATTATCAATGGTTGCAGTGATCGTAGCCGAGTTTTGACTATTTTTAATCAGTTGTAAGCGGCACTCGACCCAAATTGCATTGCCATTTTTGTGTTTAAGTTGTATTTCAACTTGTTGTTGTTGCTCGCCACCATGCAAAATACTTTGAATTGTATTTTGTAACTTGGTTTGACACTCTGGAAGACAGAAATCTGTGAGTGACTTTGATAAGCTTGATTTTATGCCATAACCAGTAAGACTTTCCCAAGCAGGATTAATGAAGCGAATATTTCCGTGCTGATCAAATTCAAGAACAACCGTATTAAGGTGCAATAAAATTCGTTGGTGCGCTGAAAACAGTTCTTTGTAGCGACTTTGGCTTTGGCTTAGCTGTTCGACCTTTTGCGCAAACTCAGCATAGCTAACCATAAAATCTTCGCGTCGGGCAGCATGATCGCACACCTTACTTAACAGTGATTGATCATAAGGTGCACGGATAAAGTCAGTCACACCCGATAATAATAACTGTTCAGCGTAGTCAGCATCATTATTATCAATAATGGTTACGATTGCTTGTTTTGGATTATGTTGCAAAATTTCGCTGATGAGTCCAGCTGCAGTATCAGAATGTGACTCAGTGGCATCAATCAAAACAATCGCAAACTTATGCTGTAAGTATGTTGCAAGCGTCGCTTTAGTTGAGGTGGTATGCGTTACCGCAAAGCTAAGTTTTAGTTGTTTGCTTATATCTTGTGCTTTGCGGCTGTCTGTTTCGAGTAGCAGTAAATTTAGGCGACTACTTTTTTCTAAATGGGTTGAAAGTACATTGGCAAGTACTTGCGGTAACATATCTTGGCGTTCGAATGGCAATACGGCATCAATACCGTAGCTTCGCGCAGTGGTTTCGGCAATGCGTTCGCAGTATATAGGAGGTGTTAATAAGATAGGCGTGTTTTTAGGTGTTTTTAACAATCCAGAGCGGATCATACGTGAAAAGCGCCAGCCATCAATTTTACCAACCTCAAGGCCAGTAATAATAATGTCCACCGGGTGACTTTTGAGTATTTTTAACGCGTCCTGAGAGTCGCTTGCTTCGATAAACTGAAATACATTTAGTTTATTGAGCGTAGACTTTACCGTCTCACGTTCTGCAACGCTAGCGTTCAAAATTAGCAGTTTTAACTGCTTTGCCATGGCGCTACTACCTCTTAACGAACCCATGTTTAGTGAATAAGCTAGAATAATGACATTTTGCCTAATCTACAAGCAAACTTTACCTAAAAGCGGTTATTTGGCCTTTGCTTGAGGTAGTGGGCGTATCAGAGTAAACTTGGCGCGTTTTTATTAATGAGAGATATGCTCCATGCGCGTAGCTGATTTTAGCTTTGACCTTCCAGATGAATTAATTGCTCGTTTTCCTAAAGCAGATCGAACTAGCAGCCGTTTGCTGACCCTTGATGGCCCATCAGGGAAAGTGGAACATAAAGTGTTTAGTGATATTTTATCACTTGTTAATGAAAATGATTTACTCGTTTTCAACAATACTAAAGTAATTCCTGCACGTATGTTCGGGCAAAAAGAGTCGGGTGGCAAACTTGAAGTATTAGTTGAGCGTGTGCTTGACGAACATCGGGTGCTTGCCCATGTTCGAGCAAGTAAATCGCCAAAACCTGGCTCAAAAATTATTCTTGAAGGTAAAGCCGAAGCTATCATGGTTGCACGTCATGGCGAGCTTTTTGAGCTTGAATTTGCCAAAGACGAAAATGTATTAGATATCTTAAATGACATTGGTCACATGCCTTTGCCACCTTACATTGATCGTCCTGATAACGAATCAGACCGCGAGCGCTACCAAACTGTTTATGGTGAAAAGCCAGGTGCAGTTGCAGCGCCAACGGCAGGCCTGCACTTTGATGACAAGTTAATGACGGCATTAAAAGACAAAGGTATAAACATGGCGTTTGTGACTTTGCATGTAGGTGCGGGGACATTTCAGCCTGTGCGTGTTGACTCAGTTGATGAGCATGTCATGCACTCAGAATACATCGAAGTACCTGATGATGTGGTTAAAGCGGTAGCCGAAACGAAAGCAAAAGGTGGTCGCGTAATAGCCGTAGGGACTACCTCAGTTCGCTCGTTAGAATCTGCTGCTAAAGTGCACGGCGGCAAACTTGATACCTACTTTGGTGATACCGATATCTTCATCTACCCGGGTTATCAGTTCAACGTAGTTGATGCTATGGTGACAAATTTCCACTTACCAGAATCAACCTTGATCATGTTAGTGAGTGCCTTTGCTGGCCAAGAAAACATCATGGATGCTTACCATACCGCAATAGAGCAAAAATATCGTTTCTTTAGTTATGGCGATGCCATGTTCTTAACGCGAAAATAACGACAGTTTAGATTTTAAAAAGCCCAGTTTTTTAACTGGGCTTTTTATTTTCGAATTTAGCCCAATTAATAGTAATAAAGCTGCAAACAGGGTAGAATCGAGCGGTTAAATTATAGCTTGTTGGACTGTTTTTCCGACACTGAGGATAATATGAAATTTGAATTAGACCGCACTGACGGTAAAGCGCGCCGTGGCCGCTTGATTTTTGAACGTGGTGTTGTAGAAACGCCAGCATTTATGCCTGTAGGCACATACGGCACCGTTAAAGGTATGACGCCGGACGAAGTGAAAGATACTGGCGCGCAAATTTGCCTAGGTAATACTTTTCACTTAATGCTGCGCCCTGGTACAGAAATCATTAAGCAACACGGTGACTTACACGACTTTATGAATTGGGATCGCCCAATTCTTACTGACTCAGGCGGTTTCCAAGTATTCAGCTTAGGCGCAATGCGTAAAATCACTGAAGAAGGCGTGATGTTCAGCTCACCAGTTAATGGTGAAAAGATCATGCTTTCACCAGAAAAAGCGATGCAAGTTCAGCGCGATTTAGGCTCTGACATCGTGATGATTTTTGACGAATGTACGCCATACCCAGCGACTGAAAAAGAAGCAAAAGATTCTATGGAGTTATCACTTCGTTGGGCTAAACGCTCAAAAGAAGGTCATGGCGATAACCCTGCAGCGCTATTTGGTATTATCCAAGGTGGCATGTACCCTGAGCTTCGTGCACAATCACAAAAAGGCCTAGAAGAAATTGGCTTTGATGGTTATGCATTAGGTGGTTTATCGGTGGGTGAGCCGAAAAACGAGATGATCAATATCCTTGATCACTGTGCTTACAAAATGCCGGAAGACAAGCCTCGTTACTTAATGGGGGTTGGTAAACCAGAAGACTTAGTTGAAGCGGTTCGCCGTGGTATCGATATGTTTGACTGTGTAATGCCTACACGTAATGCCCGTAATGGTCACTTATTTGTAACGGGTGGCATTGTTAAAATCCGTAATGCAGTACATAAAACAGACACGGGCCCACTGGATCCTGAGTGTGATTGTCATACGTGTAAAAACTATTCACGTGCATACTTGCATCATCTTGATAAATGTAATGAAATCTTAGGCGCACGTCTAAACACGATTCATAACTTACGTTATTATCAACGCGTGATGGAAGGCTTACGTAATGCCATCAGTAATGGCAAACTAGACGAATTTGTTGCAGATTTTTATGCACGCCGCGGCCAAGAAGTGCCAGAGCTTGCAGATACATCAGATTAAATTTTTAGAAAAATTAAAGAGGAAGTGAAATGAGTTTATTCATCTCAAACGCCCACGCAAGTGCGGCAGGTGCAGCACCAGCAGGTGGTGGCATGGAAATGCTAATCATGTTGGGTATTTTCGGTTTGGTATTTTATTTCTTAATTTACCGCCCTCAAGCCAAACGTGTAAAAGAGCATAAAGCCCTGATGAGCGCAATGGCAAAAGGCGACGAAGTACTAACGCAAGGTGGTTTAGTAGGTAAGATCGCTAAAATCGCTGATGACAAAGACTTCATCGTGATTTCATTAAACGACCAAGCAGAAGTAACAGTACAAAAATCAGCTGTTTCTGCAGTATTGCCAAAAGGCACTATGAAGTCGCTATAACAATAAAAATAAGGACTCACACGTGTTAAACAAGTTTCCATTATGGAAGTATTTACTTGTTCTTGTTGTGTTAGTCGTTGGTATTCTGTATGCCTCACCTAACTTGTATGGCCGCGACCCGGCCATACAAGTATCGGGCACTAAAGGTACTGATGCTGACCTCAGCGTACTCGATAAAGTAAATGCGACCCTCAAAGAACATAACGTTACTGTTAAATCAAGCAAACTTGAAGACGGACAAATCCTGGTTCGTTTTAAGAATGTTGAAGAGCAACTAAAAGCGCAAGATATACTGCGTGATTCCCTTAGTGAAGATTACATCTCTGCAATCAATATGGCTCCGGCTCAACCTGAGTGGTTAAAAGCATTGGGTGGTAACCCGATGAAGCTAGGCCTAGATTTAAGCGGTGGTGTTCACTTTACTATGGAAATCGACATGGCGACGGCGGTTGATACTCAGCTTGAGCAAATGGAACAAGATTTCAAAAGTGACTTACGTGAAGAAAAGCTACGTTATCGCACTATTCGTAGAGTAGCAGGTAGTGAGCGTCTACGTGTTGAGATGCGTAACGAAGAAGACAAAGATGCCGCAGAGCGCTTCTTATCTACTCGTTACCCGTTAAACGTATACATTGATGATAGCAGCAGTGATAACGCTTTTTTTGCCAGCATGAGCGAGCAAAAGCTAAAAGAAATTCGCGATTATGCTATCAAACAAAACGAAACTATTATTCGTAACCGTATTAACCAAATCGGTGTTGCAGAGCCTAACGTACAGCGCCAAGGTGCTGAGCGTATTATTGTGCAACTTCCGGGTGTACAAGATACTGCACGCGCTAAAGAAATCTTAGGTGCAACAGCAACGCTTGAATTCCGTGAAGTTGACGAAAATGCCGATGCAGGTGCCGCTTTACAAGGTCGTGTACCGCCAGGTACTGAAGTGATCATGGCACGTGATGGATACCCAGTGGTACTTAAGCAACGCATCATCCTTGAAGGTAGCCACATTACTGGTGCGCAATCTGGTATGGATGAGTATCAGCGCCCACAGGTTAGTATTACGCTAGACAGCAAAGGTGGCGCAAAAATGAATGCGTTCACTAAACGTGCTATCGGCAAACGCATGGCCACAGTATTTATTGAATATAAGCCATCAGGTAAAACAGATGAAAACGGTAAAGCACTTCCACCTATTAAAGTTGAAGAAGTGATTAACGTGGCGACGATTCAAGCCCGTCTTGACCGTTCATTCCGTATTACTGGTATCGATAATCCAGCTGAAGCACATAACCTGAGCTTATTACTTCGTGCCGGTGCACTTGTTGCGCCGATTCAAATCGTTGAAGAACGCACGGTAGGTCCAAGCTTAGGTCAAGAAAACATTGAAGCGGGTATGACTGCGGTTGTGCTAGGTTTCGTGTTTGTGCTTGTATTTATGCTTTTTTATTACAAAGGTTTCGGCATGGTGGCGAACATCGCACTGGGTGCCAACTTAGTATTAATTGTCGGTGTAATGTCGCTTATTCCAGGAGCTGCGTTAACGTTACCAGGTATCGCAGGTATCGTATTAACTGTAGGTATGGCGGTTGATGCTAACGTACTTATCTTTGAACGTATCCGTGAAGAGCTTGAAGATGGTCGTAGTCCGCAACAAGCGGTTCATTTTGGTTACGACAGCGCATTTAGCACAATTTTCGATGCTAATATCACAACGCTTATCGCAGCAGTGATCCTATTTGCAGTGGGCACTGGTCCTATTGCTGGTTTCGCAGTAACACTTGCGATTGGTATTATCACCTCTATGTTTACAGCCATTGTTGGTACCCGTGCGGTAATCAACTTATTCATTGGCGGTAAGCGTATTGATAAGTTGTCGATTTAGGAGTCAGCATGCAAATTTTAAAACTCGGTGGTAAAACACTCCCGTTTATGAAGTTAAGAAAGTTTGCCATGACATTATCAACTTTGTTGATTTTGGCTTCTTTCGTATCGTTTTTTACTAAAGGCTTAAATTTCGGCCTCGACTTCACAGGCGGTACTGCTGTTGAAGTGGGCTTTACTCAAGCACCTGATCTTAAAGAAGTACGTGATGCAATCACAGAAAGCGGCTTTGAAGATTTCTCGGTGCAGCTGTTTGGCTCAAGTAAAGAGATTCTAGTCCGTCTTGCTCCACAAGGTGCTGGCGTAAAAGCAGAAGTGATTGGTAACCAAATCATTACGGCATTACAAAAAGTTGAGCCGACAGTAGAAATGCGTCGTATCGAGTTTGTTGGCCCAAGTGTTGGTGAAGATCTAAAAGAGCAGGGTGGCCTTGCCATGTTAACTGCACTTATCTGTATCTTAATTTACGTTGCGTTTCGTTTTGAATGGCGTTTTGCGGTAGGGGCGGTATCAGCACTATTACACGACGTTATCATTACATTAGGCTTATTCTCAATACTAGGTCTTGAGTTTGACTTAACGATTCTTGCGGCAATCTTGGCGGTAATAGGTTACTCACTTAACGATACCATCGTTGTTTCTGACCGTATCCGTGAAAACTTCCGTAAAGTGCGTATTGATGACACCATTGAAATTATCGATATCTCATTAACGCAAACGTTAAACCGTACCCTAGTAACATCAATCACCACTATTCTAGTATTGATTGCGTTATTTGGCTGGGGTGGTCAAACGATCCACGGTTTCGCAACGGCATTACTGTTTGGTGTGTTCATCGGTACTTATTCATCTGTTTATGTTGCTTCAGCTGTAGCAATTGCAATGGGTGTAAGTAAAGAAGACTTAATTCCAGAAGTAATTGAAAAAGAAGGTGCGGATCTCGATCCTATGCCTTAACTGAGTGTTAAAAAGAAAAACCGCCCTAAATTTAGGGCGGTTTTTTGTTTTTATATACACTGGCAATGATATTCAATCATTCAAGTGACAAAACTAATCACTAATTGCGTTTTGTCGCCTAATTATAAACTTGCTTCGCCTGAGCCTGATCTAATAGTGATACTATAATGTGCTCAATAGCCACACCTGCATAGAGCTTACTAATGTAAGATTTATATTCATTACAAAATGACGTGTTTTCAACAAGTGCGCCAAAAATGCTAGGTTGCTCCAGAAAAGCGAGCGGGGAAATTCGCGATGCATGAGCTGCCTGTTGTAATGTTTCAGCCATATCATCGATGATCTCTAAAGGCTCTCCTTGTTGGGTTAAATGCGTATCACTATATAAACACCATCCAGCAATAACTAAACTCGCAATAGCAGTATTACCGTTGCTTTTGAGGTTTTCTATAATTGTTGGTACCAAAAAAGTAGATACTTTGGCTGCGCTTTGTGAGCAAATTCTTGTAAGGCTATCTTTGATATTTGGATTTGCAAAACGGGCAATTAGTGTTTTTTTATAGTCACTAAGGTCAATACCCGGTACGGCATCTAAAATAGGTGTGACCTCTTTATCCATAAACTCGGTTATAAGCTTAGTGAACAAAGGATCGCAGATTGCTTGTTCAATAGTTTGATAGCCGCGTAAAGAACCTAAAATGCCAAGCACTGAGTGGCTAGCATTAAGTAGACGAATCTTCATCGTTTCGTAAGGTGTTACATCATCTACAATCTGGGCACCAACAAGTTCCCATGCTGGGCGTTGTTGACTAAACTTGTCTTCAATCACCCATTGATGAAATGGTTCACAAGTAACAGGCCATTTATCAATAATGCCCAAATTCTTAGCAAGTGCTAAGTCGCTTTGATCCGTTGCTGGAGTTATTCTATCTACCATGGCATTGGGGAAACAAACATGGCTTTCGACCCAATCGGCAAGTCCGTGGTCGAATGCTCGAATATAAGTAACAAGCATTTTTCGAGTAATGTCGCCATTGTGTTGGATATTGTCGCATGACTGAATGGTAAATGGCGGTCTATCGGTTTTTCGACGACGTGCTAATGCAGCAGCCAAATAACCAAAGATAAGCTTAGGTTTATCTGGGTTAGCTAAATCATGCTGAATATCAGGGTTAGTAAAGTCAAATTCACCGCTAGATGGATCGTAGTTATATCCTCCCTCGGTAATTGTTAATGATACAATATACGTTTCGTCAGCAGCCATTTTACTAATGACTGCTTCAGGGTCGTCAGGGGCCATTAGAAAATCCGTCATGCAGCCAATAACTTGCACTTGCGTATGTCCATCAGTGTGCTTCGTCAAAATTGAGTAAAGGTAGTCTTGTGATTCTAGATGTTGTTTTACTAAGCGGTCTGCTTCACGTAAACCAACACCACATATACCCCAGCGTAAATCATCACTACGGTTAATATAGTTATCAGTGTAGAAAGCTTGGTGTGAGCGATGAAATCCACCCACCCCTACGTGAACGATACCTGATTGCAATGCTTGGCGGTCATATTCTGGGACTGCCACTGTGGTCGGTAATGAGCTCAACGTAGATTGCTGTAGTGAAATTACGTCCATATCTTAGCTCCTTAAACTTGCTGGCTGAAAATGGTTTCTACGATGCATCGCCCAGTAAGCTGTAGCAAAATAGATAATTGTGCAGGCAAATCCAATGTTAAAGAATAATGTTCGGTTAGCCTCGTATGAACTGATATCAGGTGAATAGAACATGGTTTTAGTAGCCAGTGCTATCGTTACACCTAAGCTTAACCACGCAAGTGTTGACAATAGTTTGGTAAATCCACGCTGATCAATGGCGAAATGAGGCTCTTTAGCTGCTTGCTCTGCATGAAATTCTTTTACACGTGTATCAAACGCAGCAAGTTCAGCTTCTTGTTCTGGGTATGAATCAGCAGCTCCGTATCTTTTAGCTAACTGGATATAAACGATGATGCTAAATATCCATGTTGGGATGAATAAGTAGTAAAAAGGCATAATGTCTATCGCATTCAACGTAAAGCCAAAGACGAGTCCCAGAGCCCATGATAAAACAGCCGCAGAGCTGTGCTGAAGCTGTTTGTATGTTACCCAATAGCGAGTTAACCCAAGTTTTGGAAATAAGAAGTGCTCAGCAAATACAATAGCGCCCACAGGTACAACTAAGAGACCTGCATAGGTTAATAATGGCAATAGTTTGGTAAATACAAACGGAAAACATGCAATGATGACTGTAACTATACCTACTAAAAATGTGGTTCTAGTTCGAGATTGATTACTAAAAATAGCTTGAGCAGCAAGGCCTGCACGATACAGGTTGGCATTTGCAGTTGTCCATCCTGCGACAATAACGATCACTAACCCAGATAAGCCTAGTGCGTGAAAAGCAACATCGCCGGGATCCAATTCAACAATAGACTTTTTCACTAGAACTGCAGTTCCCGCGCCCATAATACCTGCAGAGATCCAAGCTATATAGTGCCCAAATAACATGCCTGCAGAGGTACATAGCCCATAACTTTTTTTCTTTGCATAGCGCAGAAGAGCCATGTCTATTAAGCCAAAATGGGTAATTGTATTTGCAGCCCAAGAAAAGCCTATAACTTCGAGTAAACCAATTCCGGGTTCACCATTGGCATCAAGACCCGTCCAAACAGAGATGCTGCCAATATGCATAAAGTCTCCCCAGCTAGAGACGACTGTTTGGCCAATAACAGCATTTGCAAGCTCTGGCATAAGCACTAATGGACCACTTATAAACATCACGAATAACCAAGGAGCGCAAATACCTGAAAAGCGTGATACGGCGTTAAAACCATACATGGCAACAAGTACAACAATGATCCCTACAGCCAGTACAACCATGACAAATAAAGAGTTAGTTGGATACCAGTTAAGTTGAGCCGGAATATTTAAAGCAAAGCGGACTGCGGTCGCAGAAACTGTAATCATGGCTGCAGAAATAACAGTAAATATAATTACATTCGCCCAGTTGTATAGCCGGGTCATCGAGTCACCAGCAATTTTTTGTAGGTAGGTATATAAACTTAAACGTGTTTCTACAGCTATGGGGGTTGTTATGAGCGTCCAACTCAATACAGCAAGAATATTACCGATCAGTAATCCAAGGAGGATATCTGTCATGGTTGCGCCAAGTGCGACAAATGTTGCACCAAATACAAACTCCGTTGCAGCTACGTGTTCACCTGCATATAGACCTAAAAAGTGCTTCCATCCTTTGAGTTTGTGTTGTGCAATCGGTAATTGTTCCTCTTCTAATCCTTTTAAATCGACCTGATTACTTTTCATAAGTACTTGTCCCTGTTAGTCATATGACGTGCTGCTCTTTAATGTTCTTTAAAGGGATTCTTTTTTATTAAAACTTCCTAAAAATATGAAAACCTCGACTCAAACAAGGTGTGTGTTATGGATCAACGCGTCTAATTCAACTGTAATAAATTACCTACTCCATGGTAAATAATTTGTTTGGGCATTGTTGTTGCCTTTGGGCATAATCCTACCGGTGTATTGTTTTGTCAATAATAAGTTAATGAGTGGATAAAGAGGGAGGTTCATCATTCATCATAACTCTAGTGATATTTAACTGACTTAATGTTGTTTTTTAGTGATTTCATACTGTTATTTGTCATTTCGATGTTTGGCAAGCTCTTGCTGTTTTTATTGACAAATATTATATGTGTTGGGAATATACTCAATCAGTGTTTGTTTGCTCAAATTGAAAGGTGGTAGTAACAATTTGGCGATGAGTTTAGAGCACTCGAGCGTAATTAAAATGGAGAACACATACATGGATAACAATCAATCGATTGCAGTAACACAGAAATCAAAAATGTTGTTTTTTCGTTGTTTAGTGAAAAAGCGATGTTTAATTCCTTCAATGTCAGCGATTTTGGTTTTAAGTTCTTTTACAAGTCATGGGGCTGAAACGTTTGATGCACAAAAATATATAACAGGTGACTGGAGCGGGGCACGATCTGAATTGTCGCAGCGAGGTATGGATTTTCGTTTAGGCTATTTCAATCAGGTTGCTCATAATTTGAAAGGCGGTCTTGATAATGAGGTGGCTTATGCTGACCAATTTTTTGTTGGTGGATATATTGATCTTGAAAAGCTTTTTGGTTGGTCTGGGGCTGAGTTTAAAGTAGAAATTACAAATCGAAATGGTGAGCTAATAAACAACAAGGCAGGTATTCCATCATTACTTCAATCACAGCAAATTTATGGTCGAGGAAATGTAACTCGTCTCACACAATTTTCATTAACTCAACAGCTGTTCGATGATCAGCTCAGTATTAAAGTTGGTCGAATTTATCCAAGCGCTGATTTTTTTGCTATGAGCTGCGCTTTTCAGCATTTAACATTTTGCAGTGGTGGTTCATCTAATTATTTGAGTAGTAGTTGGTATGGTGATCCATTGAGTACTTTAGGGGCGCAATTAACGTATAAGTTATCGGATAACTTATTATTTAAAATAGGTAGCTACGATGCAAACCCACAAGTAATGTCGTTGAACCAAGGGTTGAAGCTGCATACATCAGGTGGTATTGACGGTACCACCGTGGTGGGAGAGTTAGAATATAAAGTGAACTATGGGCATGGCTTGCAAGGGGATTACCGAGTTGGTGTCGTTCGTAGCAGCCTAGATAAAGCCAAGCTTGTAAATGAAGCTGGCTTTCCGGGCGGTTCGACTATTGATGCTGTTGCGATTGAAGATACGGATAACGCATTTTATTTTAACCTTGAACAGCAAATAACACGCAATCCATCAGGTGGTGGATTACGGGTATTTGCGAGTATGATTCATGCAGATAGTAGTATTAGCGCAGTGGGTGAAGTGATCGCGATAGGAGGGTTTATTACAGCGCCATATGCTAGTCGTCCTAATGACCGTATTGGATTAGCTATTGGGCGAAACAGCGTCAGTAAAGAGTTAACTGATGCACAGCATAAATATAATGTAAATCATATAAATAGTGATTTTAATGTGCGTAGTCATGAATACCCTATTGAGCTTAACTACAATTATGCAATTACGCCTGCGATTGAGTTGATGCCAAGTGTTCAATTCATTATTCATCCAAATGGTGATCGCGATGAAGAGAATGCCATCATTGCGGGTTTACAGCTGAGTTTTAACTTCTAATCTCTAGTTTTATATTGTGTGCCAATAGATGGCTGTAAAAACCAATAGATGGCTGTAAAAAATAGTTAAGAAATATCCCGCTAGTTTTTTGCAAAACCAATAAGAAACAGCACGATTCATAAGTGAACGTGCTGTTTTTTAAGTTTTACTCGCACTGTGTTTGTTGTTCAGTAAGGCTTTATTTAATCGTTGCTTGGTGGTTACTCTGTAAAAATAGGGTAGAAATCATGTTTAATACTTCCTTGAACCCTGAATTTTGTTTTAGAGTAGTAATACTATTAAGTTTAAAACAGGCTATGTTATTAAAATTTATGGTATCTTTTAAATCAGTAGCCAGAACTCAATAATAGCTGGCGCATAGTTGGGTTTGATACCAATAAGCCTGATTCTGTATGTTAATCTGCAAAAATAGCAAAAACGAATAGATTGGTGCAGTGAATCATTTTACTGTTAATTTTTTCATTAATGGCCAAAACAGGTATAAATAATGGCTTTGCCCCCTATTACTGAAAACCAAAAATTAGAGGAAGCAGCCAGAGCTGGTTGGCTTTATTATGTTGCAGGAAAAACACAAGACGAGATCGCTAAACAGCTCAATACATCTCGACAATCTGCGCAAAGATTAGTGGCAATGGCCGTATCAAAAGGGTTAATAAAAGTCCGACTCGAACACCCAATTAAACGTTGCATGGAACTGGCTGATTTACTTCAACAACGCTTCGGCTTACTCAAGTGTGAGGTGGTTCCGAGTGTGCCGGGTGATGCTGATTCTGTAGTGGGTCTTTCACAAGCCGGTGCAGCTGAAATTGAACGGTACGCAAAAAGCCGACAAGCTAAGACGATTGCTTTTGGGACCGGACGAGCCTTACGTGCTTGCACTAATGAACTTACCAATATGCAGTGCCCTCAGCACCGTATTGTCTCGTTGGTTGGAAACATAGCGCAGGATGGTTCTGCTAGTCGTTATGATGTTGCTATTCATGTTGCAGAGCGTTTAGGGGCAAGACATTTTCCTATGCCTGTTCCTGTTATTGCTAGTACGCAAGCAGATAAAGCTCAATGGCAACAGCTGACGCATGTAAAAAATGTTCATGAGCTCGCCCTACAAGCAGATGTGTATTTTGTCGGGGTTGGTGACTTGGGGATAAACTCCCCTTTACATTTAGATGGGTTTATTACACAACATGAGCTTGCGGCACTTGAGGCTATGGGTGCCACAGGTGAAGTAATAAGTTGGATATTTGATAGTAATGGTAAACTCGTTCAATCTGACATAAACCAGCGTGTAACGAGCGTTGCTTTGTCTACTCGTCGAGACAAACATGTAATAGGAATTGCTGCAGGGCAGAACAAGGTTCCAGCCATTGCCGGGGCAATAGAGTCTGGTATGATCAATTCCCTCATTACAAATGAGTCTACTGCTGAAGCGTTATTGCATTTATAAATGCTATTAGCGAGAGGCCTTGCTTAGTTAGTTTGCGTTGCTTTTACTTGAAGGCATCTCATTCACTCACTTGCAAAGATAAATTAAATGACGAGGCGGTAATATACTGTTATTTATGAGAAAACTTATTAAAAAGCTAATGCTGAGCGCGTGTTCACTTTGTTTGCTTGTTGCATGTTCAGAAGAGCCATCACCCCAGCAGCCTGAAAGCAGCAATACAAGTGGTGATGTGCGACAGCAATTAGATATGTATCAAAACCTGGCTTGGCATGTAGTCAGTTTATTACAAAGCCAATCTACGCCAACGCAGATAAGTGACTCAGTAACAACTTTAATCGGCTCATCAAAGCAGTTGTTTGTAAATCTTAAAGAGCAACTGCCTGAATGCGAAGAAAGTCTAAACGTTATGGCGCAAATAGCCATGATTAAACAGCAACATATAGAGATAGAAAATGGCGGGTCTCAAGAAGAGCTCCCCAAATTACCTGAATTCTCAGCGCCGAGTTGCTACCACGCACAAAAGCTATTACTTAATCCACTTGCGGTCTATACACTAACTCAACAAGCAGATTTAGCACAAAGTGATTACCAACACGCAAAGTTAAAAATGATTGATAGTTTTGCACGCATCAAGCAGATAGAAATGATTGCTGCTGAGTAGTCATTGCTAGTCATAGCCTTGCCATAAAATTGTCATACAAGGTTGCTAATTTAGTCGCCTATTTGTATTACTGATGCTAGGTGTAAGGTGAGCGCACAACTACAGCAGATCTTAGATAACAGTGCAATTGAAACCTTGTTTCAACCTATCTTTGATATTTCTAATCAACATATTTTGGGCTATGAGGCGTTAAGTCGTGGGCCTAGAGATTCTGAGTTAGAAATGCCCTGTGCATTGTTCAGCGAAGCCATTGCTTGTCATAAAATCTCTGAGTTAGAGTTACTTTGCCGCAGTAAAGCGATTGAGAACTTTGTTAAGCTTAACCTACAAGGTAAGTTATTCTTAAATGTAAGCCCTAAAACTTTACTCGATCCGTGTCATCCAAAAGGTGAAACTTTGCACCTTGTTGAGCACTTCGGTTTAGCTGCTAATCGTGTGGTTATCGAGGTTACAGAGCAAGAAAAAGTCGATGATGGCTTTTTATTGTTAAAGACTATTGCACATTATCGTGAGCTAGGTTTTTCGATTGCAATTGATGATTTAGGCGCCGGCTATTCGGGCTTAAAACAATGGTCTGAGTTATGTCCTGAATTTGTAAAAATAGACCGCTACTTTATTGATCATTGCGACCAGAGTGTGGTTAAAAAAGAGTTTTTAAAGTCTATTATTGAGCTTGCTAAAGCAACCAATACGCAAGTAATAGCAGAAGGCATTGAGCGTGTAGAGGAGCTTCGCTTACTCGAAAGTTTAGGGGTACAGCATGCACAAGGCTTTTTGTTAGAAAGGCCAAGTTTACAGCCTAGTTACGAAATTAATATTCACTGCCTAAAGCATTTAGAATCATCAGATACTGAAAGTAATTTTGAACAGTCTATGGCGATTGGCTGGTTAGCAGTTGAACATGCAAGTATTGAATCAACAACCCGCTGTAAAGATGCTCATAAAATTTTTGAGCAAGATAAAACCTTAACGAGCCTTGCGGTACTAGAGCATAATATTCCTGTTGGTTTATTACACCGAGATCAACTTACCGAAGTATTTGCTGCCCCGTATGGGCATGCGCTTTATGATAAGCAACCCGTTACTTCTTTAATGGATAAACAGCCGTTAGTGGTAGACGAAAACGAGTTACTCGATACGGTGAGTCAGCAAATTACCGAATTTGAGTTTGATATTCGACGTCACATTGTGATCACCCGAAGTGGTGAATACTTAGGATTGGCACCCCTACGTAATATTTTAAAGCACATTACTGAAGAAAAAATCCGCCATGCACAACATGCCAACCCGCTTACAATGCTGCCGGGTAATGTCGCGATTAACGAAGCAATTGAGCTAAGGCTTCGCAATAATTATCCGTTCTCGCTAGCCTATGTTGATTTAAACCACTTTAAACAATTCAATGATCTGTACGGATACGCCAGTGGTGATAGCGTAATAAAGCTGCTAGCTGAGGTTATTGTCGAGGCGTGCAGCACGAGTAAAGGCTTTGTGGGGCACATTGGCGGGGATGATTTTATGGTCGTGTTTGATAAAAATGATGCAGAGCAAGTGTGCCATGACATCATTAATAAATTTGAGCATCAATCTCGCGCATTTTTTACGCCTGAGCATATTGAGCAAGGGGGTTATTGGGCAAGTAATCGAGAAGGTAAAAAGCAGTTTGTGCCTTTACTTACACTATCGATAGGGTTAGTTAAGCCAGATTTAGAGCTGTGTATTAATAGTCATCAGGTAGCTGCGCTGGCGACAGATGCAAAAAAAGAGGCTAAGCGTTATCAAAGTAGCCATTTATTTGTTTGCCAAAGAAGGCGACCAGCACCTGCTGTTGTGCGCCTTAGTTGTGCGAAAGATGACAGTGCATCTGTCGGACTATGAAGAAAATTTAAGTTTAGTAAGTTTTGCTTGTGTCTACATTTGAGTAGGTGTAGCTTAAAAAAAACACTATCAAAAAATAACAATGAAGCGACTATGTAGCGCAATTTTAGTATTGCTTAGCCTAGGATACAGCCTTACCACAGAAGCAAAAAATGTGGTGAATTTAGCGATTGAACAGCGCCCGCTCTACAAGCGTGATTATTATCTTCATGAATTACTGGCAGCGGCTTTACGTGCTGGTAATTACCAAGCAGAAATTAATGAGGTATTAGTACACCCTCATCAACAACGTACCTTACTGATGCTTGATGCAAAGCAAGCAGATATATTTTGGAGCATGACAAGCCCTGAGCGAGAACACCTTGCCATTGCAGTACCTGTGCCTTTGTTCAAGGGTTATATTGGTAAGCGAGCTCTACTAACGAAACGTGCATTTCTACCACTTTTCGAATCAGTAAAAACGAAACAAGACTTAGCGCCTTTAACGGCAATTCAAGGGCATGATTGGCCGGATACAAAAATTCTTGCGCAAAATGGCCTAACAGTCAGGCCGCTGGCAAATTATCAAGCGATGTTTAGTTTAGTGATCAGAGGACGAGTTGATTATTTTCCGCGTTCGTTCATTGAAGTGATCTCTGAACTAGAGCAAGTGAAAAGTAATGAGCTGGTTATAGTGCCAAACTTATATATCAGTTATCCAACAGCATTTTACTTTTTTGTTAGTAATCACAGGCCTGAACTAGCTGAAGTGTTAATGAAAGGACTGACAACGATGAAAAGCACGGGCGAGTTTGAACAGTTATTTGCTAGCTACTTCGCTGAAGACTTAGCTAAATTGCCGTTTAAAGAAAGTGAAGCCATAGAAATAAAACTCGATAACGATTATTTTCAGCCACAAAAAAAGGAGCCTTAGCTCCTTTTTAGATACCAATTCGCTTAATTAAGTAATATTGCGGCTTGGTATAATTACAACCGCTATTAGCGGAGTAGTGACTCAGTTAACACTGGGCGAATTTCACGAATGATCGCTTGCGTTAACTTAGGTGCACCACAAATGATGTTGCCGCTTTGGTTGTAGTTAATACCACCTGCGAAATCAACAACCATACCGCCCGCTTCTTTAACTAAAAGCTCGCCTGCTGCTGTGTCCCATGGCTTAAGGCCAATTTCAAAGAAACCATCAACACGACCTGCTGCAACATAAGCCATATCTAATGCCGCAGAACCTGCACGGCGGATATCAGCAGTGTGTACGAAAAGCGCTTTAAACGCTTCAGAGTATGCGTCTAAGTGGTGCTTTTGTTTGAATGGGAAACCAGTTGCAAGTACAGAACCTGCTAACTCGTTAGTTTTAGTTACGCGTAAACGTTTGTTGTTAAGCTGTGCGCCTTGACCACGCGATGCTGTGAATAATTCACCGCGAATTGGATCATAGATAACAGCTTGGTCTAAACGACCTTTAACTTTAAGTGCAATAGATACTGCGAAATGAGGGATACCCTTGATGAAGTTAGTTGTGCCATCAAGTGGGTCAACAATCCATTGGTAATCTGCATCTTTACCTTTGTGCTCACCAAGCTCTTCACCAACGATACAATGATCAGGGTAAGATTTTAAAATAGTGTCACGAATTGCGGCTTCAGCTTCTTTGTCGATGTTAGTCACTAAGTCGTTAGTGCCTTTTTGTTGTACATCAACTTTTGATAAATCTTCACTTGCGCGAAGTAAAATTTTGCCTGCGTTACGCGCAGCGCGAACCGCAATGTTTAACATTGGATGCATAGCATTACCTTTGGGTTGTAAAAGAACGAATATATTTAAGCCGGCGTATTCTAGCGATTTCTAGCGTAAAGTAAACAATAAACTCGAATAAATCAGGTTGTTTTTTGTACAGGGTTGAAATGCAAGGGGATCCTATTGGACTACAAGCGGTAAGCTATTAGTTTGATGTCGAATGGTGTTGCGGGTTGAGCATTTTGCCTAAGGCCTACCTCGTAGGAAGTGCTTTAATGCCAAATATATTTGCGCAAAGAGAAGTGAACGAGAAGACAAAGAGGAAACCACAGGTTTTTTTCTTCCTCTAAAGCGCAACGTCTCTTATCCTCTTTGTGAACATTTGGTTTTCTCTGTGGAGCGCGAAGCGCCTCTGTGCTCTCTGTGGTTCAAATATGTTTTGCACAAAGAGAAGTGAATGAGAAGAAAATGAGGAAGCGATAATCATGCTTTTTGTTTCTCTAAAGCGCAGCGTCTCTTATCACTCTTTGTGAACATTTGGATTTCTCTGTGTAGCGCGAAGCGCCTCTGTGTTCTCAGTGGTTCAAATATGTTTTTGTAAAATATGCACAAAGAGAAGTGAACGAGAAGATAAAGAGGAAACCACAGATTTTTTTCTTCCTCTAAAGCGTAGCGTCTCTTACCCTCTTTGTGAGTCATAGGATTATTGCGCGATGTAAAATCGCGCCTTACCGCTTACCGTTCAAAGCATATCGCCTAGCGGTTGCAGCCATGTTATAATCCCCGCAATTTTTGACTTTCAGTAAGTAACAACGCAATGACACTTGATGATATTCGTATCGTATTAGTTAACACATCACATTCTGGTAATATTGGCTCAGCGGCACGTGCTATGAAAACGATGGGCTTATCAAATTTATATCTTGTTGATCCTGCTTGTGAAATTGATAGTCATGCCAGTGCGCTTGCAGCTGGTGCAACTGATGTTTTAGGTAAAACAGTGGTTGTAGATACGCTGGCAGATGCAATTGCCGATTGTAGTTTAACAATTGGTACCAGTGCACGCTCACGTACATTATCTTGGCCTATGGTTGAGCCGCGTGAATGTGGTGAAAAATTAGTAGCTGAAGCTGAGCACGGTCCTGTTGCACTGGTATTTGGTCGTGAAAATAGTGGTTTAACGAACGAAGAACTACAACAATGTAATTACCACGTATGTATTCCTGCCAACCCTGAATATAGCTCGCTAAATCTAGCGATGGCGGTGCAAACACTGTGTTATGAAACACGTATGGCTTATTTAAATAAACAGCCAAAAGTACAAGAAGAAGACGAAGCAACCTATCCAAATGCGAAGCAAACTGAGCTGTTCTACGAGCACTTAGAGCAAACGCTAAACGACACGGGGTTTATTATCAAACAACACCCTGGCATGGTAATGACTAAATTACGTCGTTTATTTAACCGCGCGCGTCCAGAAGAAGCTGAGATGAACATCTTACGCGGTATTCTTACCTCTATTAATAAGTCTATAAAATAATCACAGGTTATAAGTATAATACTTGACTAAATTACTCAGGTAATTACAATATACCTAGTACTTGACTATTTTTGTCAAGTATTCGGTTTTATCAATGGCAAGTATCAATTTTTATCAAGTGATAATACTTGACTATTTTGGTCTGGTAATTAAAATTTGCACACCTTAGCGTGCAGTAACATCGGGGGCTCCATGAAGTTAACATCAAAAGGCAGATACGCAGTAACCGCCATGTTGGATGTTGCACTACATACAAATGTGGGTGCAGTGCCTCTTGCCGATATTTCTGAACGCCAAGAGATTTCGTTATCTTACCTTGAACAATTATTTGCCCGTTTACGTAAAAATGGCCTTGTGACCTCTGTGCGTGGCCCAGGTGGCGGATATTTATTAGGTAGAGAAGCAAACGAAATATCTGTCGGCGATGTGATTAATGCCGTTGATGAGTCTGTTGATGCAACACGTTGCCACAACGCAACGGGTGGCTGCCAAAGCGGCATGCGTTGTTTGACTCACACTTTATGGTCGGACTTAAGCGCACGTATCGAAGAGTTTTTAAATAGTATTACCCTTGCTGAATTGGTTGAAAAGTCAGATGTGAAAGAAGTCGCATCACGCCAAGATAACAGCATCAACACTGCAATTAAGCAACTGGAAAACATTCAAGTAAGCTGTCAACTGTAGCTTGACGAAAGCGGAGAGAGAAATGAAGTTACCGATTTATTTAGATTACGCAGCAACCACGCCTGTTGATGAACGTGTGGCAAAAGAAATGATGCAATGCCTGACTATGGACGGTAATTTTGGTAACCCTGCATCACGCTCACACCGTTTTGGTTGGCAAGCAGAAGAAGCGGTTGATCAAGCACGTACAGATATCGCTGATCTGATCAACGCTGACCCGCGTGAAATTGTTTTCACTTCAGGTGCTACAGAATCAAATAACCTAGCAATTAAAGGTGCTGCGCAATTCTATAAAAAGAAAGGCAAGCACGTTATCACTGTTAAAACAGAGCACAAAGCAGTACTTGATACGTGTCGTGAACTAGAGCGTCAAGGTTTCGAAGTAACCTATATGGACGTTGAAGAAAACGGTTTACTTGACCTTAAAAAGCTTGAAGCTGCAATGCGTGACGACACAGTACTTGTGAGCG
Organism: Pseudoalteromonas sp. OFAV1; assembly: GCF_021532595.1. Lineage (NCBI taxonomy): Bacteria > Pseudomonadati > Pseudomonadota > Gammaproteobacteria > Alteromonadales > Pseudoalteromonadaceae > Pseudoalteromonas > Pseudoalteromonas sp. OFAV1. The sequence continues at coordinate 4,698 of NZ_JAKGBG010000021.1, read as the reverse complement.
TAATGCACGTAAATAACGAGCTAGGTGTTATCCAAGATATCGCGACAATCGGCGAAATGTGCCGTGAGCGCAAAATTATGTTCCACGTAGATGCTGCACAAAGCGCAGGTAAAGTACTTATCGACGTGCAACAGTTAAAAGTTGATTTCATGTCGTTCTCTGGCCACAAAGTATATGGTCCGAAAGGTGTAGGCGCACTGTATGTTCGTCGTAAGCCACGTGCACGTTTAGAAGCGCAAATGCACGGTGGTGGTCATGAGCGTGGTATGCGTTCAGGCACACTAGCTACTCACCAATTAGTTGGTATGGGTGCGGCATTTAGAATCGCTAAAGAAGATTTCGAAAAAGACCATGCACACATCAGCGCACTTCGTAAGCGTCTGATTGATGGCATCATGGCTGATATGGACGAAGTTTACTTCAATGGTGAACCAAGTCACTCAGTTCCAGGTATTGTAAATATCAGCTTCAACTTTGTTGAAGGTGAGTCGTTATTAATGGCTGTTAAAGACATTGCTGTTTCATCAGGTTCAGCCTGTACCTCAGCAAGCTTAGAGCCTTCTTATGTACTACGTGCATTAGGCCGTAATGACGAGTTGGCACACAGCTCAATTCGTTTCAGCATTGGCCGCTTTACGACTGAAGAAGAGATTGATTACACCGTTGAACTAATCAAAAACTCGATCGGCCGTTTACGTGAGATGTCTCCTCTATGGGAAATGCATCAAGAAGGTATTGATTTAGATTCAGTTGAGTGGGCGCATCACTAATCAGTGATCGCCGCCGCTAGCAGGTAGTGAGGATAGTATTATGGCTTATAGTGATAAAGTAATCGATCATGTTGAAAATCCACGTAACGTGGGTGCTTTAGACAAAAATGATCCGTCGGTTGCAACAGGTATGGTGGGTGCACCAGCGTGTGGTGACGTAATGAAATTGCAAATCAAAGTATCTCCAGAAGGTGTAATTGAAGATGCAAAATTCAAAACATATGGTTGTGGTAGCGCAATCGCTTCTTCTTCACTTGTAACTGAGTGGGTAAAAGGCAAAACATTAGACGAAGCTGCAACAATCAAAAATACTGATATCAGTGCTGAGCTTGAGTTACCGCCAGTGAAAATTCACTGTTCAATTTTAGCAGAAGACGCGATTCAAGCAGCAATTGCTGATTACAAAAGCAAACAAGCGAAGTAAGAGATAAATTCATGGCAGTGACATTGACAGATGCGGCAGCAAACCGCGTAGAATCATTTTTAGCAAATCGCGGCAAAGGCATTGGCCTACGCGTTGGCATTAAAACGACAGGCTGTTCAGGTCTTGCTTATGTTCTTGAATTTGTTGATGAGTTAGCTGACGGCGACGAAATTTTTGAAAGCCGTGGTGTGAAGGTGATCGTTGATGCCAAAAGCTTAGTCTACATTGATGGTACTGAGCTTGATTACACCAAAGAAGGTTTGAATGAAGGGTTTAAGTTTAATAACCCGAACCAAGCCGATGAGTGTGGTTGCGGCGAAAGCTTTACCGTTTAAGCTTAAAAAATTTCTTTGCTTGAAGCCCTGCCTATGTAGGGCTTTGTTCTTTCCTGTTTACCGAGTTGGATTATGTAATGCGTTACTTTGAGTTATTTGCAATTCCAGTAGATTACAACATTGATTTAGCGACTATTAATAAACACTACCTTGAGCTACAACGCGCAGTTCATCCAGATCGCCACGCAAGCTCTAGCAGCCGTGATAAATTACTTGCTGTGCAAAATGCAGCAGAAATCAATGATGCATTACAAACCTTAAAACACCCGGTAAAACGCGCTGAGTACATGCTAAGCGAGTTAGGTGTTGATATTCGCGCCGAGCAACAAACATTGCAAGACCCGCTATTCTTAATGCAGCAAATGGAACTGCGTGAAGAATTAGAAGAACTTGAAAATGCCGCAGATCCTGATGCAGCAATTGCCCAGTTTGAAGCGCAAATTAAACAACTCGATAAGCAATACAGCAGCGAATTAGCCGAACAGCTCGCAAGTAATGATGAGCAACAATGGCAAGCTGCCGCTGACAATATTCGTAAATTGAAGTTTGTTTATAAGTTACGCGATGAACTAGAGCGTATTGAAGACAGTTTATTTGATGATTAATCGTTAGTTGTTTTAAAGCAGCTATTTAAGAGTTTAAAAGAGCATTATGGCATTATTGCAAATTGCTGAGCCGGGGCAGAGCGCGGCACCACATGAGCACAAATTAGCAGTCGGTATTGACCTTGGTACAACTAACTCGTTAGTTGCAACAGTGCAAAGCGGCGAAGCACGCACACTGACTGATTTAGCAGGTAATGCGATGCTACCATCAGTTGTACAATACCAAGCTGATAGCATAGTGGTCGGTGAACGAGCGGCAGCAGCTGCCACTCAAGACCCTGCTAACACCTTAATTTCGGTGAAACGTTTTTTAGGTAAAACTCAGGCCGAAATCGAAAAAAGCTATGGTCAACTACCGTATGAATTCTGTGAGCATGATGGCTCGTTAGCAATCAGCACGGTTGCAGGTGCAATTAGTCCTGTAACTGCATCGAGTGAAATTTTAAAAGCATTAAAACTGCGTGCAGAAGATAGCTTTGCAGGCCAAGACATTATGGGTGCAGTTATTACTGTGCCAGCCTATTTTGATGATGCACAGCGTCAAAGCACCAAAGACGCTGCCGAGCTTGCTGGTATCAAGGTATTACGTTTATTAAACGAGCCAACGGCTGCGGCTGTTGCTTATGGCCTTGATTCAGGCCAAGAAGGCATTATCGCCGTATACGATTTAGGTGGCGGTACCTTCGATATTTCTATTTTACGTTTACACCAAGGCGTGTTCGAAGTAATGGCAACTGGCGGTGACTCAAGCCTTGGCGGTGATGATTTTGACTCGCTATTAGTTGATTACTTCAAAAAGCAAACAGGTGTGAGCGAGCTTTCTGCATCGGTATTGCGTTTATTCATCAATAAAGCAAAAGCGTGTAAAGAAGCACTAAGCCAATACCAAACTGTGAATGTAGGCTTAGAGTTTGATGGCCAAAGCCACAAAGTTGAAGTTACTCGCGAAACGTTTGATGAGTTAGCTCTTGGCCTTGTGAAGAAAACACTGCGTTCTTGTCGCCGTGCGGTTAAAGATGCGGGTATCGAAAACGAAGAAGTGCTGCAAGTTGTAATGGTTGGCGGCTCGACTCGTATGCCAATTGTACGCTCTCAAGTTGCTGCATTTTTTGATAAAGAGCCACTGACTTCTATCGACCCTGATCGCGTAGTTGCACTCGGTGCGGCATTACAAGCAGACGTACTGGTTGGCAATAAGCCAGATTCAGACATGTTGCTATTAGACGTATTACCACTATCGCTAGGTCTTGAAACCATGGGTGGCTTGGTTGAGAAAATCATTCCACGTAACACCACGATCCCTGTTGCACGTGCACAAGAGTTCACCACTTTTAAAGATGGTCAAACGGCTATGTCACTGCATGTATTACAAGGTGAGCGTGAGCTGGTTGATGATTGTCGTTCGCTGGCTAAATTCAGCTTAAAAGGTATTCCGGCAATGGCAGCAGGTGCTGCGCACATCCGCGTAACCTTTAAAGTAGATGCTGATGGCCTATTAAGTGTATCGGCAATGGAAAAATCAACCGGTGTACAAGCTGAAATCCAGGTTAAACCATCATTTGGCTTATCGGATGATCAAGTTGCAAACATGCTCAAAGAATCAATGACTAACGCAAAAGACGATATGCAAGCGCGGATGCTTAAAGAGCAGCAAGTTGAAGCGTTACGTGTTGTAGAAGCGCTTGAAGCTTCACTGGCAACCGACAGTGCATTACTTGATGAACAAGAATTAGGTGCGTTAAAAGCAGAAATTGCTAAACTTGTTGCCGTACGCGAAACTGCAACAACACCTGCAGAAATTAAAGCAGCGATTGAAGCTGTAGACAATGCAAGTAGCGAATTTGCTGCTCGCAGAATGGATGCATCAATCAAAAAAGCGCTGCAAGGGCAGTCAGTAGACGAAGTTTAACGAGGTAAGGTATGCCACAAATTATTTTTCTTCCCCATGCAGAATTATGCCCAGAAGGCGCAGCAATTGAAGCACCTGCAGGTGAAACAGTATTAGATGTTGCACTAAAAAACGGTATTAGCATTCCACATGCTTGTGAAAAGTCATGTGCGTGTACAACATGCCATTTAATCATCCGTGAAGGCTTTGACTCTTTAGATGAGAGCGATGAACTAGAAGACGACATGCTAGATAAAGCATGGGGTCTAGAGCCTGAATCACGCCTAGGTTGCCAAGCAATCATTAAAGATGAAGATTTAGTGGTTGAAATTCCAAAGTATAATCTCAATATCGTTAATGAAGAGCATTAATTTTTAACGGCTTTGATTTCGTAAAAACCGCTGTAGTTGCTTAGTCTCTACAGCGGTTTTTTGTTTTTAGAGCTGTCAGCTTTCAGCCGTCAGTTTTTAGCAAATAGAGAGGGTGTTTCAGTTATTTGTGTTTTTGAGCAGCAATAGCTTTACATTGATCTCTCAGGTTTTATGTTTTTGATAGCTGATAGCTGATAGCTGATAGCTGATAGCTGATAGCTGATAGCTGATAGCTGATAGCTGATAGCTGATAGCTGATAGCTGATAGCTGATAGCTGATAGCTGATAGCTGATAGCTGATAGCT
>NZ_JAKGBG010000020.1:0-72347 GCF_021532595.1 Pseudoalteromonas sp. OFAV1 | reverse complement strand
AGCGAAGATACATGGATGAACGTAACCGGTGTATCTGTCGCTGCAGGTGGTTTATTCACTTACTTTGATTTTGTACAAGCGAAAAACCAACCATTTGTTGGTGGTTCAATTGCTGGCGACAGCGACGAGACTGAAACCCGCTTCAATATCAATATAGGTTATTATTTCTAACACTAATACGCATAAGCAAGGAGCTAGTCTCCTTGCTTTATCTTTACTCAAAAACACACAACAATTCTACGCTACTTTTAGCGCTCTGTAGTTACTAGCAAACTTCTTGCCTCACGACCCAAGTGCTGACAGCTCTATTGATGCAGGTCCGATCTGTACCTCTAGCAAAAACATTTTCTGGCTATACAAATGAAAATCATTATTATGTAGCGCCATTCTGAGCTAGATTTATTGATAAAAGCTGTATAGTAGCTATATCAAATTAGCTCTTAGAAATTACGGGTATAGACCCTATGACAACATCAACTACCCCGTGCATTTACTTTGAAGACGTTGCAGAGGAACATATTCATGTCAATACTCGAGCTACTTTCTCGAGCTGAAAAGCTAAAACAAGCGATAAACACCATCACGGATGATATTGACCATCATCTATTAGCACTAGCGCCTAGTGCTGATTTAGATAACTATAAAAAGTTTTTAACCTTACAGTATGCCTTTCAATCAGAATTAAAAGGTCTATACGAACATGCTGGTTTACATCAGTATATAGATAACTTGCATGATCGTACGCGATTATCTTTAATCGAGCAGGATTTAAACGATTTAAAACACCCGTTACCAAATCATAAATATCAACCCTGTCGCTTTCAAAATGCCGACTTTGCCTATGTACTTGGTTGGCTGTATGTAGTTGAAGGGTCGCAATTTTCTGCAACTACATTAGGTAAACAAGTTGAAGCTGAGCTAAAGTTAAATAATCAACGTGGTGCGCGCTACCTTGCTAAAGCCAGTAAGTACTCTAAAGGCTGTCAACTAAGTCATCTTATTGATAACCTTGAGCTCAGTGAACAGCAACAGGCCACCTTGATAGAAGGTGCAGAGCAAGCACTGCAACGATTTAAGTTTTATCAGGCCCAATTTTATTGATGAATGTGAGAGCGGCGTTTACCGCCTATAAAAATGGCTGCTATCAATTACTCGGGTTATTGATGGTGGGTTTAGGTATCATAGGTATTGCATTACCTGTGATGCCTACAACTATCTTTTTTATACTAGCATTGGCGTGCTTTACCCGCTCATCACCTAAGCTCTCTGCCTGGCTGCTAAACCACCCTAGATACGGCCAGCCTTTAAGGTTTTGGCAAGAATATAAGGTCGTTCCTACTCGCGCTAAGTTCTTAGCAGGTTTGGGCATGGCTATCGGGTATGCTTTTTTACTACAAAGTGCCGCGCCAATTTGGGTTATGTATTTGGTGGCGGTGATTGAGTTAAGCGTTTTAGCCTATTTAATTAACCGCCCATCAGCGCCAAATAAACCAACCCTAATTCAAACTAAACTGACCACACACACCCGCTTAATGTTGCTTGCTTGTTTTCTTAGCTCGCAACTTGCGGTAATGGCTTATCTTGCTATTCATTTCTAACGCAAAGAAATGTAAAGAACGTAAACTTGCTTGTTATCACTAATGCAAATCATTATCATATACATATAACAAACAAATACACCTAATTATGTTTTCTTTAAATAAACGCAGCTTTTATAGTGTAAGCCGCGCCTTACATATATACCTTTCAACTGCCCTATTCTTTTTACTTATTTTATTTTGTGTCAGCGGCATTATTCTGAATCACGTTAGTTGGCTCGAAAATGATAAACATAATGGTCAGAACCAACTACTTGTTTCTGCGGAGTTATTCGAAAAAGCACAAGCTAATCTCGACACGTTACCGAGCCTATACCCTGATATAGAACAGTACATGCAGCAGCAATTTTCACTAAGTAATGTAAAAAGTATTGAGTGGGAAAAAGAAGATGCTTTGGTGATGCTCGACTACCCGCTGCCAGCAGGCTTTGCTTACGCCGAAATCGATTTTCAAACGGGCGAACTTAATATTGATTATCAAACCGGTGGCTTTATGAGTCTGATTGGCGATCTACACAAAGGCCGCCATACAGGTGAAGCATGGAGCTGGGTCATTGATATCTCGGCTGTTTTGATGATTCTGTTTGCCATCACCGGATTAATTATTCTCTTTCAAAACCGTAAAAAACGGGCCGCAGGCCTTTGGTTAACGCTTGTTGGTGTTGCCACGCCTTTGGTCATTTATCTAGTTTGGGTGCCTCAACTTAAAGGAGTATCTTAATGAAACAAGCCCACTTAATCGCCGCTCTATTGATCAGCTGTTTATTCAGCTCACTGAGCTTTGCAAAAAACGCCAACCTAACCGTTGAGTTCACCTTACCAGAGCTAGATGTTTCCCCATATCATCGCCCTTACGTGGCGCTATGGCTAGAAACACCTGAACGTAAACACGTTACCACTATTGCACTTTGGGTCGAAAAAGCTGAATGGTTTAAAGACTTACGTCAGTGGTGGCGAAAAGCCGGCCGTAGCAACGACAACTTCGATGGTGTGACGGGTGCAACAAAACGCCCTGGTACTTATACCATTGAGTGGCAAGGAAAAGATTTAAAAGGTAATCCAGTTAAACCTGGTAGCTACCTGCTTAATGTCGAGGTTGTTCGTGAAGAAGGTGGCCGAGATTACACCCGCGTTGAAATCGACTTAACGAAAGACGGCAAAGTCACAATTAAAGGCGAAAAAGAGTTCGCTACTAGCTTTGTTACCATTACCAGTAATTAAGGACAAACAATGAAATTAAGATTATTAAAAACGGCGCTGATCGGCGCCGTGACCTTCACAGCAATCGCGTCTGGCTATGCACAAGCACATGCCCGTTGGTTAATGCCATCTCACACTTCTTTATCAGGTGAGAAAACTCACTATGTGATGATCGATGCCAGTATTTCAAATGAGTTGTTTAGCCCAGATAAAGCATACCGCCCGAAAGAAAAAGGCGCAGAGTACGACGACAACCTATTAATTGCCCTTGCTCCAGATGGTAAACCGGTTGAAGAAACAATTCGCGCATACTACTTAAAACGCAAAAATTCAGCGGCAGTGAGTTTATCTCAAGACGGTACTTACCATATTGCTATGCAGCAAAAACCAATGCTAATGACTTTTTATAAAGACAAAGACGGTAATCGCGGTCGTGTGTTTGCAGGTAAAAAAGAAGCAGACCTACCGGCAGGTGCAACCGACGTGCGCACTGTAAAATCAATCGCAACGGTTGATACTTTCGTTAGCCGAAATGGCACTTCTAAGCCAACATTGCTTGGTCAGGGCTTAGAAATTTCAGGCCCAACTCACCCGAACGATCTGTTTGCAGGTGAAGAGGCTAAGTTCCAATTATTAATGGATGGCAAACCAGCTGCTGACGTTGAGCTTGCTATTGTTCGTGGTAGTGCTCGCTACCGTAATGAACGCGACGAAGTTAAAGTAACAACCGATAAAAAAGGCTTCTTTACGGTGACTTTCGCTCATGCCGACATGTATCTGATTGAAGCATCTGTTGATCAAAAGCCAACAGAGGCAGATATCGATAACGTACGCTACTCATTATTCACAACGCTTGAAGTGGCGCCTGAGTAATACGCTTAATTAGGCCTAAACGCGGCCTAATTCGACTTTCGAGGAAGACTGTAGTCAACAGTGTGATCGCAGCTACCGTCTTTCTCGCAATCATTTACCCCATCACCATCGACATCCCAGCTTGGGTGCATGCCTTTTAATGTATTTTTTAATACCGTGATATCGGCTGTAAATTCACTTTGCTCATCACGGCGCGCAGCATTGCGCATTAGAAACACCCGAATCACATAATCGCCATTATCAGGAATTTTAACCTCGGCATGATCACCTTTTGCCGGGCCAACAAACAAAGCGGTTGGATTACCTTTTGGTAAAATATTAAAGTAGTTACTCGAGTTTGAAGGAGCCAAATCAACCATTAAGGTATTACCTTTATTAAGGTTTATTTGATATTCCAGCATCTCATAACCTTTAATTGTGTCTTTAACTTGCCAGCTTTGCTGCACCGCAATATCTGAAGCTAATAACTCATAATGGTGGCTATTTGGTAAATTTTGATTAGCAAACACCAAGCTGCTTACTGCCACCGAAAAACTAAACCCTATTAATAACAACAACTTCATATTCAACCTCCTTTTAAATTCTTTTTTAAAGAATGATAAACGCTAATTTTACAATTTTTAATTCTTTTAAAGTGAACTTATAGTTACTCCATCGCAAACACACTGCTTAACTAAACAGGATATCTACTATGAAACTTTTTACTTTAATAACAGCACAACCACAATTACAAAATATTAGCACTTTATTGGCACGTATTGGTTTATCGGCCATCTTTTTACTAACAGGCTTTAGCAAAATAGAATTCTTTGATGCAACAGCGCAGTACATGGCATCAGTAGGTTTACCAGAGTTCTTACTGCCGTTTGTGATTGCCTTTGAAATTGTTGGCGGGTTATTTATTTTACTGGGCTTTTTAACACAACTAACCGCTGTCGCTTTTGCTGGTTTCAGCATAGTCAGTGCTTTGTTATTCCACTTTCAACTTGATGATCAAATGCAATTTTTAATGTTCTACAAAAACATTGCAATGGCTGGCGGCTTTTTAGCATTAGCCAGTGTTGGGGCAGGCAAAATCAGCCTAGATCAACTAGTTTTAAAGCGTAGTCAGGCATAATATTAATCCCAGCCAATACCCTAGGTTATTGGCTGAGTTTATTTTTAAGAGGCGCGAGCATGGCAAAATTATTAACAGCAACCAGCCACGATATTGGTGGGCTCGATGTAAAACGCATCTTGCCGCATTTTGACAAGAAAATGGTAGGCCCATTTATCTTTTTTGACCACATGGGGCCGAATCACTTTCCTCGCGGTGAAGGCATAAATGTAAAGCCTCACCCTCATATTGGCCTGTCAACGCTCACTTATTTATTTACGGGCAGCATTTACCATCGCGATTCGCTAGGTAATAGCCTGCAAATAGAACCCGGCGATGTTAACTGGATGACAGCAGGTCGTGGTATAGTGCACTCAGAAAGAGAAAGCCTTGAGGTGCGGGCGAGCGAGCACGACATCAATGGCCTGCAATGCTGGGTTGCTTTACCTGAGAGTATGACCGAAATAGCACCGCGCTTTGAACATATCAAAAAACAGCAACTACCTGAAAAAATAGAAAAAGGCGTGTTGATGCGACTCATCGTGGGTGATGCCTATGGCTTAAGCTCGCCGGTGAAAAGCTACTCGCCGATGTTTTATGTAGATACGGTAGCCGAGCAAGGTAGCCATATTACTAAACCGCATCCTCATCATGAAACCGCCGTGTATGTTATTTATGGTGAAATTAGTGTGGGTGATACTCGCTATACCCAAGGCGACTTTGTGCTACTTGATGACAGCGAACACGAAATAACGACACTGGTGCACAGCCGCTTTATTTTACTTGGTGGCAGTAAATTTAATAAAGTCCCATATTTACACTGGAATTTTGTCGCTTACAGCAAACAGCGCATCGAGCAAGCAAAACAAGATTGGCAAGCTCAGCGCTTTGCAAGCATTCCTGGTGATGAGCTTGAGTATATTGAGTTGCCCACTGCTAAAAAGTAAACTTTTTCAGCATTTACAGGTACTATTAGGCAGTTAAGTAAGCAAAGGAACATCATGCTAAGAATTACGCTAGAACAGTGGCGCATGTTTCGTGCTGTTGTTGAATTTGGAGGCTTCAACCAAGCCTCACAAGGCATTCATAAAAGCCAATCGAGTATTCATAATGCGGTTGGTAAGATTGAATCTGCACTCAATGTAAAGTTATTCAGTATCCAAGGCCGTAAAACAGTACTCACTGAATCTGGTGAAATGATACTGCGCCGTGCCAATTACTTACTTGATGAAGCTGCAAAAGTTGAGGCCATAGGTCAAACCTTAGGTGAAGGTATCGAAAGTAAATTACGCATTGCTGTTGATGCTATTTTTCCGCAGCAATTGCTTTATAAAGTGCTTAACGATACTTCGTCGCAATACCCGCAACTGCGTATTGAGCTGCATGAGTCTGTGCTGATGGGGGGCAATGAGCTGCTCGAAAACGATCAGGTTGATATTGCCATTACCGGCTTTCCGATAGCGGCAAACTTTCACGAAGAATTATGCGATATCGAGTTTATTGCCGTCGCCCATCCAGATCACCCTTTGCATGCGATAGAGCGTGAAATCACTCTCGAAGATTTAAAGTCACACCGCCAAATTGTTGTTCGCGACTCAGCAAAAAAACACAAACAAGATGGTGGCTGGTTAGGTGCCGATCAGCGCTGGACCGTTACTCATATGCGCACTTCGATTGATATGATCAGTAATGGACTTGGCTTTGCATGGCTACCAAAAATAGCGATAGAAAAACAACTCGCTGCTGGGCAAATGAAAGCGCTCAATTTAACTCATAACAGTAGTCGTAGCGCTAAGTTACATTTGCTCTTTAAAGATGGTGACAAACTAGGTCCGGCAGCACGCGCATTTCTTGGCGAATTGCGTTATCAAGTGATGGAAAACCTATAGTTTTAGGGGCGTTTCAGCAATACCTTTAACGCCCGGCTCAAGAATAAACACGCCCCCACTGTGCGGGTAATCAGCGAGCACCGAGTCTTCTAACCCTACTGCAGCAGTCGTCACCGCAAGATGTGTGAGCTCCTCGCCGACAAATGCGACACTCGTAACACGCGGTGCGGGCAAGCGAATAAACTGCACCTGCTCACCACTTGGAGCAAAACGATAAATGCCATAACCATTCCATGCGGCAACCCAAAGATGATCTTCGCTATCGACGGTCATGCCATCAGGAAAGCCCATATTGTCAGTAAAGCGAATAAACTCTTGTTTATCAGCAAGTTCGCCTTGCTCACTCAGAGTGAAGCGGTAGATTGTTTGTTTATCTGAGTCTGTAGAATATAGAAACTGGCCATTTTTACTTACCGCAGGGCCATTACTAATAGTGTAGCCATGATCTACCGCTGTCGGAGTCTGGCCATGACCAAAACGGTATAACTTGCCACTACTGCTTTGCTCTTGAGAGTCCATTGAGCCAAAAAAGCCAAAGCCTTGGCGAGACGTTTTGCCATCGTTTAAGCGATTTTGTAGCGGTTCGTGATCTATTGCATAAACTAGCTCGCGGCTAAAGTCTTCACTATTTAGCTTATAAACACCTTTAGCAAAGCCTGCCACTAATTCGCCTTGCTCGGTTTCCATCACCCAGCAAATAGGTTCTGGCATAGTAAACTGGCTAACGCGCATTGATTGGCAATCTAAACGAAACAAACGTTGCCCTAAAATATCGACCCAAAATAAACAGTTATGCGCCTTGGCAAAATAGGCACCTTCGCCTAATTGGCATTGACTAGAAATGATTACTTTAATGGTGTCATCGAGCATAGGCTTCATTACACAAACAGCTGAACTATTCTCATTCTATCTGTGTATGAAAATAAGTGCTAGGCCAGATAAACCAGCAACCAGTAAGATGATGCCGCGAATGGCCTTTTCATTGAGGTTATTGTTGATCACAAACGACAAGCCCCAGCCAATTAAAATTGCGGGTAAGCAGAAAAAGAACAACTTCACATCAGCCATATCGGCAGAGCCTGTAAGCATCAGTACAACAATGCCAAACAAGTTTATAAATACGAAAAAGGCGCTTAGGTTAGCTTTAATTTTGTCTTTATCTTCAGCTTGATAGAGCAGCCCCATTGGCGCGCCACCAGCAGAAGTAGTGGTGCCTAAAAAGCCCGACGACATCGACGCTAGCAAGCTTGTAATGGTGGAAATTTTCGGTTTCATACCTATGATAGACAACGCCACCACCACCAAAATACTCACCCCAAGCAATAGCTGATACTGCTTCGCATTGACATACAACATCACAATAGCAGCAAAGATAACCCCCACAGCTCCACCAATAATGGATATGCCTGTTTGTTTCATGTCTATCGCGCCACGGTGTTTAATCATTAACACCGACGTTAAAAACAGCGCATTCAAAATCATTGGTCCCGGCACCAGCTCTGGCATTAGCCAGTAAAGCACTGGCACACATAACATGCCTAAACCAAAGCCAATAACACTTTGCAGGCAAGCGCCAATAATCAGAATTAAATAAACAAGCACAAAGTCGGTCAAACTTTCTTACCACCTTCCTAACTATGAGATTTCAAATGTTTTAAATAATTATTTATTATTATAGTATCATTTGAATTGTGTAAAATTTTTTCTTTGCTTTAAGTTAATGCAACTGACAATTTAGTTAAGTCCAACCTGCATCCACTATCAGTGATTGTGCTGTCATCATGCAGCTATCATCAGCGGCTAAGAATAGCGCGGCATTCACTACATGGTCTGGTTGAATTGTTTCGTTAATACACTGACTTAAACGAACATCTTCAATCATTTCTGGGGTTAGCCAATGAGTAATTTGGCGCTCAGTCATCACCCACCCCGGAACCAGTGAATTTACACGAATATTATCTTTACCATATGAAGCAGCCAATGAACGGGTTAAACCTTCGATCCCCGCTTTGGCAGTTGTATAAGCCGGCATACCTGTTTGCTTAATACGCCAACTAACCGACCCCATATTAATAATGCTACCACCACCTAAGCGCTGCATCTGTTCAACCACAGCTTGCGATGAAAAGAAACACGGGCGTAAGTTAACAGCAAACTTATCTTCCCAATATTTCACATCCATATTTTCAGCTGCATGACGGGTGTCATCGGCTGCATTATTAATTAGCACACCAATGTCACCCTGTTGCTGACGAGTTTGCTCAATGGCCGCTTTTAAGGCTTCTACATCACGTATATCGCAATGAATAAATTGCGGGTCAAACTCATATTTACCCGCTAATTTTGCGCATAACGCATCGCTTTGCTCGGTTGCAATATCAACAAAGGTGACTTTCGCGCCCTGCTCGCAGAACCGCGTTACCATTACTTCACCAATTCCCGATGCACCGCCAGTAATAAACACACTCTTACCAGCAAGGCTTGGGTAAACTGTTTTTAGCTCGTTCGAATTTGGCATGATAACCTTTTGTTTTAAAGTAATTACAACGTCAAGAAGCGATACTTATTGAGCCGCTTCTTTATCAGCGATTTCTTTTTCAATAAACGCCATTGCTTCATCAATCATGTACGTCATCATGTTTTTAGCACGCTCAGGATCGCCGCTCGCAATCGCGTTATACACTTTAAAGTGCTCTTCAGCGATGGCCTTTTTGTTGCCCTTAGCAGGTGTAGTATGTTGAATACTCACGTGTAATGCGGTGCTAATAAAATCACGTAATTGATAGAAGAAACGGTTACCACTGGCATGTAAAATTGCAGTGTGGAAGGCAAGATCTGGCTCATGCATTACGCCTTCTGGCTCTTCTGCTGCCGCTTGCATTTTATCGAGTGCCATTTTGATTTCTGCAATGGCTGCTTGGTCGCCTTTTCTTGCTGCAAGTGCTGCTGCTTGTGGCTCAATCGCCAAGCGCACTTGTAAGAATTCTTTTAATACGTACAGCGATGGGCTGCTTTCTAACAACCATTTTAATACGCTTGTATCGTATAAATTCCAGTTATCAGCAGACTCAACACGAATACCTTGTCGTGGACGAGAAGAAATCAGTCCTTTTGCTGCAAGCATTTTCACTGCTTCACGAACAGCTGTGCGGCTAATACCATACACTTCGCATAATTGTGCTTCGGTTGGTAGCCCCGTTTCAGAGTTATAATCTCCAACAATAATTGCCTTACCAAGCTCATTGGTAACTTGTTGTGATAGGTTTAAATTTTCTAAGCGCGCCATGTGTGTTCCTCAAAAGATCTGAGTAATATGATACATCTATAAAGCTATTCCGTCATCCTGGAAATAATTGATTTAAATCAATAACAAACAAAAAATAGCCTAATACAAGTGTCTATAAATTGCGCAATCAAGTCACCATTTCAACTACATAGTGTCACCTTATTTTAACAAATCTCTTTCACTTGGCTTATTTATAATATAATATTTTTATTAGACAACTAAAAAAGCAAAAATTCTCTTTCAAAATTAGGTGGAACACACGATGGTCGAACTAAGTACCTTAGACTGGGCAGTGCTAGCAGGATTTTTTGTCCTGTTACTGGGCGTTGTCGTGATGTCTATGCGACAAAAAGAAGAAGACACCGCTGATTACTTTTTAGCGGGTCGTAATGCAAGTTGGTTAGTGATTGGTGCCTCTATTTTCGCATCAAACATTGGCTCGGAACATTTAGTGGGCCTTTCAGGTTCAGGTGCACAATCGGGTATGGCACTGGCTCACTGGGAGATGCAATCGTGGATCATTCTACTACTCGGTTGGATTTTCGTGCCTTTTTATTGGAGTAGTAAAGTCTACACCATGCCAGAGTTCCTTGAGCGCCGCTTTAACTCTAAATCACGTACATTCTTATCTGTTATCTCATTGATTAGTTATGTATTAACCAAGGTTGCGGTGACGGTTTATGCCGGTGGTATCGCGTTTAAAACAATCCTAGGTATTGAGAGTATTTGGGGTATCGATTTCTTTTGGATTTCAGCCATTGGCCTTGTGGTGATTACTGGTATTTATACGGTACTTGGCGGTATGAAAGCCATCATGTGGACCTCGGTGTTGCAGACCCCTGTGCTGATTATTGGTTCCTTAGTCATATTAGTTGTTGGTTTAGATAAAGTAGGTGGCTGGGCAGAAGTTGAGCGTATCAACGATGCTAATATGCACCTTATTCGTAGTGCTTCAGATGCTGAATTCCCATGGCCTGGCATTGTGTTTGGTTCATTCATAATTGGTTTTTGGTATTGGTGTACAGACCAATACATCGTACAACGTGTTTTATCTGCAAAAGGCATTAAAGAAGCCCGTCGTGGTACCATGTTTGCCGGTTACTTAAAGCTACTTCCTGTATTTATCTTCTTAGTACCGGGCATGATTGCATACGCATTAAATGTTAAAGGTATTATTAGCTATGAAAGTGCTGACCAAGCCTTCCCAACGTTAGTTGCTGAGCTATTACCAGCGGGCGTAAAGGGAATTGTAATTGGTGGTTTAGTAGCGGCTCTTATGAGCTCTTTAGCATCATTATTTAACTCATCAGCGACCTTGTTTACCATTGATTTCTATAAAAAATTCAAACCAGAATCAACTGAGAAGCACCTTCTTAAAGTAGGCCGCATTGCCACTATCGTTATTGTTGTATTAGGCCTTCTATGGATACCCGTGATGAGCTTAATTGCCGATGTGCTTTATGAATACTTGCAAAGTGTGCAGTCTCTTATTGCACCGGGTATTGCTGCGGTATTCTTACTAGGTTTATGTAGTAAACGCATCACTCCAACAGCGGGTTTTGTGGGCTTAGTATCAGGGTTTGTACTGGGTATGATCCGCTTAGTGTTACTACCGTTTAAGGATGATTTAACAGGTTCATCGTTTGCGTGGATCACCACGATGAACTGGTTATATTACTGTATTCTGCTATTTGTCGTGGTCGTTGCGATTATGATTGTGGTGAGTATTTTCACCAAACAAGCAGACGAAGAACAATTGAAAGGTCTTACTTTCTCAAGCCTAGATAAAGCAACTATGAAAGAAGTAGCTGCCGGCTTAGATAAGTGGGATTACATTCATACCGCGGGTATTATTGGTATTACTGCCTTTATTTACTACCGCTTCTGGTAATCGTTCGTTCCCAAGTTGTAGGGCGCCAATTGGCGCCCTTTTTTAGTCAGCGAGTTCAGGTGAGAACACAGGAAAGCCATTTTTATCCCACGTAATAATACGTGCTCGCGCATGGCGGTTAGGATCTGTAAGTGGTGTGCCTTTGAGCTCTTTATAGTCACGGCTGTGATAAATCATTAAATCGGTTATCCCATCTTCAGCTTTCACAAAACTGTTGTGTCCAGGGCCAAAACGACCCAACTCAGCATTGGTAGTAAACACCGGCTCTGCCTTTTTATGCCAGCTAGCAGGGTCAAGTAAGTCAGCATTCACATCTGCCCATAGTAAGCCCATTGCATATCGATGATCGGTAGCGCTGGCTGAATAAGTGACAAATATTTTATCGCCATGAGTGATAACAGCAGCACCTTCGTTTACCTTATAACCTTGCACTTCCCAATCAAGAGTTGGCTCAGTAATCGCGATAATGGGTTCTTTAATTGATGTTGGTGAGTCCATTTCAGCTAACCATAAAGCTGAGTTATAAGTTGCAGGCTGGTTCTGCTGCGCCCAAATCATGTAACGCTTACCCTTATGCGTAAAACTTGTGGCATCAAGCGAAAAACTATCAAGGTGGCTGGTGACTTGCCCCATTTCTTGCCACTCACCTTGCATTGGGTTAGCACTGTCGTTTTTAAGTGCATACATGCGAATACTGAACGGCTTTTCGATATCACCTGCGGCGAAGTAGATATACCAACTGCCATCAATCTTATGTAACTCAGGGGCCCAAATATTGACACTCATTGGGCCTTTATCGCGCTTTTGCCAAATAACCTTCGGCTCAGCTAATTTTAAGTCGTTTAAACGACAAGCTTGGCGCAGCTCAATTTCATCAAATTTCGGCGAACTACCTATAAACGTGTAACAGCCACTTTTTTCATCACGAACTAACCAAGGATCGGCACGTTTAAGTACAATGGGGTTATCAATTGGCGCTAAAGTCTTGCTACTATTAGCATCAGCAAGGGCTGACAATGACGAGGCGCTTAACGCACTAACAAGCGTTAGCCGAGATATTTTTTTGAGCATAATGTGTCCTGTATTTCGTCTCGATTTTATTGTTAATATTGTATTACATATTATATAGTAGCTGGATGAACACAAGAGTTAAAACAACAAAAGGTATTCAAGCATGAGACCCGTAAGTAACGTGACACAAGCGATGAAGTGGCTTTCAACAGGGCTACTTTTTTCTGCCGCAGCCGTATCTGCAAAGCAAGTTGAAGTACACGACCCAGTGATGGCGAAAGAAGGCGATACATATTATGTATTTAGCACAGGCCCTGGTATTACCTATTATGAATCTAAAGATTTAACCAACTGGAAACTTACAGGCCGGGTATTTAAAGACGAGCCAAGTTGGGCAAAGCGTATTTCACCAAGCTTTGATGGCCACTTATGGGCACCTGATGTGTATGAGAAAAATGGTAAGTTTTACCTTTATTACTCAGTCTCTGCATTTGGCAAAAACACCTCAGCAATTGGTGTAACGATTAACGAAACCCTTGACCCATCATCACCTGATTACAAGTGGATTGACTACGGCATAGTGGTTGAATCAGTGCCTGAGCGTGACGATTGGAACGCGATCGACCCTGCGATTATCGAAGATGAGAATGGTACACCGTGGATGAGCTTTGGTTCGTTCTGGGGTGGTCTTAAACTAGTACAACTTGATGATGACATGGTGCGCTTAGCAAAACCTGAAAAATGGCACCACATTGCGAGTCGCCCAAACACGGAACATGGCCCAATTGAAGCACCTTATATCTTTAAAAAGAACGGCTATTACTACTTGTTTGTTTCGTTTGATAAATGCTGCCGTGGCGTTGAGAGTACTTACAACGTGCGCGTAGGCCGCAGTAAAAACATCGAAGGCCCATATTTAGATCAACAAGGTCGCTCTATGGTTGATGGCGGTGGCAGTTTAGTTATTGAAGGTAACAAAGATTGGGCTGCTCTTGGCCACAATGCTGCATACACCTTTGATGGCAAAGACTATTTAGTATTACACGCCTACGAAACCGCCGACAACGGCGTGCAAAAGCTACGTATTTTACCTATGAGCTGGAAAAACGATTGGCCGGTTGTTAACCCCGCCGACCTAAATAAGCTCAAAACCAAGCTCACAAAGTAATTATTCAAACCAAAAAAACCTGCAAATTGCAGGTTTTTTTATTTGCTTTAATGACCTCGTTTGAGGTTGAAAGTAGGTGTTATCAACTTAAATCAACCAAGGTAATATCAACGAGCATGGGGCTTTGGCAGCCTTGCTGATGCTTTTCTTCAATAAATGCGCTGTACACATCACGCGCCAAATGCGCAGGTATTAGCACCTCAAAGCGGCTGCCTTT
The DNA here is from genome assembly GCF_021532595.1 of Pseudoalteromonas sp. OFAV1. NCBI lineage: Bacteria > Pseudomonadati > Pseudomonadota > Gammaproteobacteria > Alteromonadales > Pseudoalteromonadaceae > Pseudoalteromonas > Pseudoalteromonas sp. OFAV1. Next base: position 58,118 of record NZ_JAKGBG010000020.1, on the reverse strand, counting down.
ATTCATTAGTTGCAACGCTTCTTGCAAGCCCACAATCGCCTCTGCAATTTCGTACTCTACAGCAGCACCTTGCTTTCGAGTATCAAATAACACCCGACCATTTGTAAGGGTAACGCGTTGATGCACAGTCACAGTGGCATCCCAACTAGGTTTATCCCCCTGACCTTGCTCAATCACTCTATAACCGAGCCCTGTCGGCGTTTGGTAAAAGCTGTGTTGCTCAGCGCTGTTATCTAAAAGCGACGGTAAAACATGCTCTTTAGCCGTCGCAAACACATTGTTGCTTAACATAGCCAACTCTTTATTGTGCGTTGATTAAACGAATACCATAGATACCACCGGCAACAGAGTCTTTGTCGGCAGCAAAACGTAAGGTAAGCGTTTTCGACTTTTTCATTGCCTCTGTTAATGGATAATCAATGGTGTAGAACTCATCAGTCGGCTTGCCTACAGGCAAACTAACCGCAGCTAATTGCTCACCATTTAAATTAATTGAGAAATGACGATCTACATCGCCAATAAAATAGCGAACACGCAAAGCAACCGCTTTTTGTTCTGGGTTGCTAAGCTGATACTCAAACCAACCTGTCGCATCGCGCCAATGATGACCATTATTAACACCCGCACGAGTTCCTTCACCTTTAAAGTCGTGTTCGACTTCAGGTTGTTGCTCACCCGGCGTAATTTGATCAACGGTTAATAAACGAAGCTGCTCTTTCGCTTGCTCAGCCGCTTTTGCATCGGCAACAAATTGCGTGAACTCAGCTTCGCTTTGCTGCGGCCAATACACTTGATAGCGACTATCGTGTAAGCGGAAGAACGGAATTAGCTCTGTGCTCTTAGTGTTATCGATACCTTGCTTGGCAATCGCCACATTTTTATCGGCGATAAATGCGAGCTCTTGGCCCGGTTTACGAGTGAGATCGGCAATAAATTTTTCTGGCTCGCTCAGCATTATTGGCAGAGCTTCTGGCGGACAGGTCGGCCCTGCGGCGATGTGGCCCATGCGGCTATTATCGGCAACAAAGTTAAGCTGCTCATTTGCAAATGCTTGTACTTTGGTAGCCATTACAACAGGCCCATACATCACAGAGTAATAATGCTGGCCATCAGGTAGCTGCTCAGTATAAAGCTTAGGACTAAGCTCAAAGGCAAGCTTATCACCGCTTTGCCATGCATGGCTGATACTGTAATAACCGTCTTTTTCGGTTGCGCTTACAGCTTGTCCATTTAAAGTAAAGCTCAGCTCACCTTGCTGCCAAGACGGTTTACGAATATGAATTACCGACTCAGCACTTTGCCCCTCAGACAAACGATTCACGGTCAGTGAAACCTTGTTATCATCTGGAAATTGGCTGTCTTGCGTGATCTGCAAACCCTGCTGTTGCCAATTTAACGTGCTTGGAATAAACAAGTTCACCCATAGCTCTTTACCGGTATTGCTATAAATCAGCTCACCATATTTGCTGTGATTCTCAATACCTGAGCCTACGCAGCACCACATTGAATCTTGCACTGACGAATACATGCGGTAATGCCCAGGGCGCATTGAGGTAAAGTAAACAAGACCGCCATGCTCTGGGTGTTGTGACGATAAAATATGGTTATATGTGGCGCGCTCATAATAGTCTAAATAACGCGTATCACCGGTTTTTAAGAACAATAACTTACTCAGTTTCATCATGTTGTAAGTGTTGCAGGTTTCTGGGCCTTCAACATCTTCAACCATTGGCGTGAAGTCACTTTTATCATGAAAATGCTCACGTACTGAGTTACCGCCAATTGATACTGAGCGCTCTTGGCTCACTGTATTCCAGAAAAAGTCAGCACCTTGCTGCCATGCTTCATCATCGCTGGCATTTGCTACTTTCAACATGCCAATAATTTTTGGAATTTGCGTATTGGCATGCAGGCCCGTTAACTTATCTTCTTTGTGTAATAAAGGTTCGATAATGATGTTATGAGAAAACTGGCGGGCTAGCTTTAAGTAGCGCTCATCATCACTAATAAAGTACATGTCAGCAAACACATCATTTAAGCCACCATGCTCTGAATACAGCATTTGTTGAACTTGTTCATCAGTTAGCTTTGCAGTGGTCGCTAAGAACCATTCGCCTAACTTAAATAGCATTTGTTTGGCTTTATCACTACCGGCTACGTCATATGCATCACGCAAGCCATGGAAAATTTTATCGATGTTATAAAGCGGTACCCAGCGGTCATTTAAGCTAAATAAGTCGGCTTTGATTTCACCCTTTTCAATCTGCTGCCACATTTCATCGCCATTTGGAATACCACCTAAGTAACCACCTGTGGCTTGTTGGGCGCGCTCCAGCTCGCTTAGCATATAATCTAAACGCTGCTTTAATTCTTCGTCACCGGTGGCTGCCCACGCAAGACTCAAGGCAGAAAGGTAATGACCACCAATATGGCCATCAAGGCCAGTGCTTTCCCAGTTGCCATAGTTAGGCGCTTTTGGCTCAAGGCCGGCTTCACGCAGGTAAGGAGCAAGCAGCTGATCAGGATGAAGAGCTAATAAATAACGCACATTCGTTTGCTGCGCATGTAAAAACGGGCTGGCGCTTAAACTTACTTGATTTAGGGCAAATAAATGTTGTTCGCTGGTATGTTCAGCATGCTCCACAGAAGCGGCTTGTTTACTGTCTGTTGGCAGCTCACTGCAACCGGTCACAGTTAATATTGCAGCGCAAACGCTTGCCAAATAGCTAACTTTGAATGTGTTCATACTGTTGTCTCCCAGCGAATTGTTATTTTAAAGAGCAAAGCGCACACACTTATTTAGTGTGTGCGTTTAAAGAGTGGTTATTTTGGTAGGCGTTTATGAATAACCATATCCGTATAGTACTCATCGGTAATTTTGTATTTTTTCAAGATCAGACCTAGCAAGGCGTGGAATACACCAGGAATGATAGTTAGCATCAGTGCTAAGCCCATTAGGGTAAATTCGGTTTGCTCAACGTTAGGCTTGTACTCAAAAAATGCCAGTAATAAACCACCAGCTAAGCCCGCTAAACCGCCCCCGGCTTTTTGGCAGAATGAAATACCACCAAACGATAGGCCCGATGCACGAACGCCGTCTTTAATTTCACCGTAATCAACGGCTTCAGCAATGGCAGACCAGAACACTGGCGCATGTAAATCAACCACAAATGACAAGATGATATAAAGCACAAACGCCGTCATTACATCGCCAGGCTGCACTACAAAGTACATTAGTAATGAAATAAATAGCACGGCAATTTGTGATTGACGGAATAGCTTCATTTTACAGTAACGCTGGGTGATCCACGTACTTGCCACCATTGAGACAATAGATGCTGCAATACCTGCACTGGTAAAGGCACCTGCTAAATCTGGTACACTTAAGTAATAGGTTGCGTAATACATAGCAACACTGCCACGAATCGCATAGCCAAGCGTACCAAGCACACATGCTGCACACAGTAGTAACCATTGGTCGTTTTTAATAAGTACTTTTAATTGCGTAAGTACGCCTTCGGTTTGTGGCTCATGGGTAATACGTTCGCGAGTAGTAAAGAAGCAAAACAAAAATAGTGCTACGGCACATGCCGATACCAATGCCATTGCCAGTTTATAACCATACGACAAGCTGCCATCTCCCCAATATGAGGCAAGTAGCGGCACTGAAAATACAATCACCACATTGGCAATCTTAGCGAAGAACATACGGTAACCATTAGCTGACAAACGCTCTTTAGGATCGGCAGTTAATACACCAATGTAAGAGATATAAGGAATAGCAACACCGGTAAACATCAAGGTCGCAAACAAGTACGTGGCATAAGCCCAAGCTAACTTCATGTTGTAGTCGAAATCAGGCGTGTTAAATAACAGTACGACCGATAAACCATAAGGCACAGATAAAAATAAGAACCAATGCCGGAACTGACCCCAACGGGTTTTCACTTTGTCGGTGATCACCCCCATTAATGGATCGGTAAAGGCATCAACAAAACGCGCCACTAAGAACAACACACCCATATCAACCGGATCAAGTCCGTAGATATCGGTGTAAAAGAAAGACATAAAATAGAATAACGCTGCAACCATGACATTTACTGCCATGTCGCCGGCGCCAAAGCCGACCTTTTCTACAACGGATAACTTTTGAGATTCCATACAACAACACCCTAATTGGTCAATAATGAGTCGCAACTCACTATTTCAAGCAATGTCGAAAACCCTCAACATTGCGTATCAAATAAATTTACAGCCTTAGATATTACACAGCTTGGCCATAGCGTTCGTTATTTTTGTAAATTTAATGCTAATCTAATTCATAGTATTATCATACTTATTAAATCGCAACTCTTTTCGACCGATAACAAACGCTTGCTTTTCAGCAATAAAAAACCCCAGCTAAGCCGGGGTTTTTAGGTCTATAAAAGAAATTTAGAAAGAATAACGCGCACCTAGTGCGAATGTACGTGAGTAGATACCGTTACCAAAGTTAAATAGGTTGTCGTTACCTTCACCGTAGTAGCTTTGATATACGTCGTCGAGGATGTTTGTTGCATCAAAGGTTACAACAAAGTCATCATTCACATTGTAGCTAAATTGGAAGTCTAAGCTTTGCTCAGGACGATTCCAAAACTGAATCGGGTTAGCAAAGATTGCCGCTTCGTTACCTGTGTAGAACTCAGAACGCCATACATAAGATAAACGCATATCGAATGAATCACGCTCGTAGATACCTACGATGCTGTACGATTCATCAGAAACACCTGCCATTTGTGAATCAACATAACCAGAGATTTCACCTAGCTCATTGAATTCAGGTGTATCTTGCTCTGAGTCAAGCATCGTATAGCTTGCTTGCACACCAAAACCGTTTAAGTACTCTGGTAAGTTTTCTGGGAAGTAAACTAAACCAACTTCTAAACCAGACAGTTCACCGTTTGAAGCATTCACTGGTGCACTTAATACATATGGGCGTGTTACGCCATCATCGCCTTCGCGCACTACTTGCTTACGACCCGCAACAACTAAGCCTTCAATTTCACGGTAAAAGTAAGCTGCGTAAAGTGAACTTGTATCTGCGAAGTACCATTCAAGTGATACGTCATAGTTCTTTGATTCTGTTGGTTTAAGCTCTGGGTTACCACCCGTACCAGTACCGTATGTAGCACCTTCTGTTAATGGATCGTACCAGTATTGCAGCGCGTTTAAGTCAGCAAAGTTAGGCATACGTAATGTTTCTGTGTACGCTACACGGCCCACTACATCATCAGTGATATTCCAGTTAAGTACTAAGCTTGGTAGTAATGCGCTGCTATCAGCACTTGCTGAGCTTTCTTCAAATACATTTGAGTTCATGCCGCCAGATTCAGCAATAAAATCCATATCTTGCTCGTAGCTTACATAACGTAAACCAAACTCACCGCTGATATCTTCAGTTAAGAAGAAGTTAGTTGTGGCATATAGCGCGTATGAGTTTTCTTCGATATCAAAAGTTTTGTATACGTCTTCAGCTTCAAGGCCGTATACGCTACGAACAGCATCACCGTTATCTAGCATGTAACCACCGTCAGCAGTTACAAAGCTGTCGAAGACGTCAGCACGGCCATCGAAATAATCATCAACTTGGAACACAATACCAGAACCATCACCAGATGCCCCAGCTGCAGCTAATTGCTCAATTAAGCTAGCTACAGATGTGTTTGCAATGCCAGTATCTTGACCACGCGTGTACTCTTGCGCAGTACGTTTTTCGTAACGGCCACCGAATTTCACTTTATCAAAATAAGTACCACCAATTAGGTATTCAGCATCAAATGTGAAAGTTAATGCATCACCCGCGTTACCGCCGCCATTGTCATAAATAGTGCCAGCATTCCAGTTTTCGATAGCAGCCATATCTGCTTCGTTTACCGCTGTGTTTGGGTTATCCCAAAACGCGATGCCTGGTACGCCGTCTTTATCATTAAAATCAACGTCAAGACCCGTCGCTACACGATCAAAACGCATTGCGAAGAAATCTGTTTCGTACTCACTGTCTTGGTAAACAACTTCTGTATTAATGGTTAGGTAATCGCTTGCTTGCCACTCTGCACCTAGCGCATATAAGTAGCTATCTGTTTTACCATATGAAAAGTCACCACTTTGGAAACCGCCAGCGCCAATCGCTTGCTTTTCTTTAACCACATTAGTGCCATCAAACACAGTTGGTGTTTCAATGAAGCCGTTACCGTTTTCGAATGTATTTGAGAACCACATCGCGTTTTGCGATTCGTTTTCGTAACCTGTGTAGAAACCTTCAGCTGTGATTTCTAGGGTTTCATCTGGTGCCCACTGTAAAGAGACAGACGCAGCAGGACGCTTACGAAGACCAGTGAATGAAGTACCAAAAATAGCATCACGTGCTAATAGGTATTCAGTTGGCTCACCATTTACGTCTAAAGTAGAACCAGCCGCTGTCGGTAGACCTAACTCAGTACCTTGAGTCCAAAATTCGTTTGGTACACGTGAGTACGGTGAGTAGTTGTACTGTGGTTTATCAGTAAAAAATGGGAACGCTGCACCCGCTGTAATGGTGTCATCGCGGTAATGTGTTTCAGCATAAGAAATATTGAAAAGTGCACCAAACTCACCAGCACCGTCGATTTCCCAACGATTAGAAAGTAATGCACTGATATTTGGATCAACTTCATCTGGTTGATCTGAGTAAATCGCACGTGCCGCTAAAACAACTTTTTCACCTTCGAAGTTGAAAGGACGGTGGGTTTTAATATCAATCGCACCTGCGATACCACGTTCAATTTGATCCGCCGAACGGGTTTTATAAACTGTTACGCCTGAAAGTAAACTTGCAGGAATGTCTTGCAGCGCCACATCACGACCCGCACCTGTAAAGATAGCGCGGCCATTAACTGTGGTATTAACATCAGTAAGACCACGGATTGAAACCGCACTTACTTCACCAGCACCACGGCCTGTTGTTTGTACACCTGTCACACGTTGTAGTGCTTCAACTACGTTGTTATCAGGGAATTTACCAATATCTTCAGCAACAATTGCATCCACGATTTGAACGCTTGCACGTTTTTCATCTAGCGCTTTGTTTAAACTGCCGCGAATACCTGATACTTGAATAACCTCCATCTCATCGACGTTATTCTCAGGAGTGTTTGGTGCTTCCTCCTGTGCAAAAGCAAATTGACAGGTAAATGCCATAACTACAGCACTGGCTATGTGTGTTCTTTTAAACATAAGCGGTGTTCTCCAAATTATAGTTATATCGGTCCGCTGAACTTTCCCCATTCAGTTACCGAAGAGTGACCACTGCATTGTGCATCGTGTGTTGTCAAAACGGTGCGCGAGTGTGTCTACATTTTATTATGTTAATACATTGCTGTCTGAACTTTAATCATATTGTATGATTATTTAACAGTCAACTCAAAAAGCCAAATTAAAATTAGTGCCATTATGTTTACAAAAAACGTTGTAATTATAACACGTTACAAACTCAAAAAGGGCTGCGTTTTTATTTTGGGAATTTATATAGACCCATTATTATCAGTCACTTAGCGTTTATTTGTTTGCTTGTTTAATTTGTCTTTAGTTCATCCAGAGCGACAAAAAAGGGCTAACAAGTTATTTACCCGGCGTATTTTGATGCTACTATGATAAAAATACAATAATACAATATAGAGTTATTTTTTGCTGCACTTTTACTGGTTTGTTTCGATGTAAACAATCAGTTACTCAGTATAATCAGGCATACACTGTGTATTATCTGGTCATTTAGAGCGAGCTCTAAGTACAAAAGCTGCAGTTCGAACAACAATTATTAGTCACAGAGGACACTCATGAAGAAATTGAAAGCGTTGGCGCTACCATTACTTTTTTCGAGCAGCTTAGCTGTTGCACAAAACCCATTATTTACCGATGTATTTACTGCAGACCCTGCGGCACTTGTTCACAATGACACCGTATACCTTTATACAGGCCATGATGAAGCCCCTAATAATGACGTGTTTTTTGAAATGCACGACTGGTTAGCCTTTTCATCAACAGATATGGTGAACTGGAAAAAACACGGCCCAATCATGAAAGCAACAGACTTTAAATGGGCTAAAGGTGAAGCATGGGCTTCACACATGATTGAGCGTGATGGCACTTTCTATTTCTTTACCACAGTTCGCCACAACGATACAAAACCAGGTTTTGCAATTGGTGTTGCAACGTCTAAGTCACCGACAGGCCCATTTAAAGACGCCATTGGCCATGCGCTTGTTACTGATGATATGACCAAGCACACGCCAAATGATTGGGACGATATCGACCCGGCTATTTATACAGAAGAAAACGGCGATACTTATATGTTCTTTGGTAACCTAATGCCAAAATACGTAAAGCTGAGCGACGACTTACTGTCTCTTGATGGTGAAATTAAAACGCTTGATTTACCAAACTTTACCGAAGCGCTATGGGTTCATAAGAAAAACGACAATTACTATGTTTCGTACGCGTGTGAGTTCCCAGAGAAGATCTGTTATGCCATGAGCAAAAGCATTCATGGACCGTGGGAATATAAAGGTATCTTGAATGAGATAGCCGGTAACAGCGAAACCAACCACCAATCAATTATCGAATACAAAGGTAAAGACTACTTTATTTACCATACGGGTGCCGTACCACCGATTGATGGCAAACCAAGTGGCGGGCGTTTTCGTCGTTCAGTGGCGATTGAGCCACTTTACTACAACGAAGATGGCACACTTAAGCGCATTATCATGACCACTGAAGGTCTGAGTAAACAAGACAAGTAATATCAAAAAGGGCTCTTTAAGAGCCCTTTTTAATGCTCAAATGTAATACAAATAAGCAAATTTAACGGAAAATCCCCACTTTCAGATAAGCAAAAAACTTCCCTAATAACGCAAAAACAGCGAAAAAAACGCCAAAAATGGCAACTTGAAAAAATTAAAATCACGCTGTACATATTGTAAACATTGATACTTCATGTTTACATATCAATTACCTTTGCAAAAGTATTTGCACATTTTAAATCGTACTATAAAATTACAATACTACGTTCTTATTAGTTTGATATAGGCGCGCGGCAATTTTATTGACAACAATCGAATAAAAAAATGAATCCCAGTTTCAAGAGGACACATAAAATGAAATTAAATAAATTAGCCATGGTCATAGCCTGCTCTTTGGCTGTGACAGGTTGTGGCAAAGAAGATGGTACTAAGCTTGACACAGCACCAGCGGTTGCCGACCCGCAAAGTGCAAAACCGACTGTAAGCAGCAGTGTTGAATACACTGAATCAGGTAGTGTAATGGTTACCAATGTAAGCGTGCACGATCCTTCTGTCGTTAAAGTCGACGACACATATTATATTTTCGGGTCACACCTTGCTGCCGCTAAATCGACTGATCTCTTGAACTGGGAAATGATTTCGAGTCTTTCAGCTAACGAAGCCGTTAATGAAAGCCCATTATTTGATTACAACTACACAGGTGAAATTGCCGAAGGCATTGAATGGACAGACGGTTTCACAGGAAACTGGGCTGCTGATGTTATTCAGGCGCCAAATGGCAAGTTCTGGTTCTACTATAATCATTGTGCACAAGATAACCCTGATACACCAGATGTTGTTGATGAAGTATGCTGGAACCGCTCTTACCTTGGTTTAGCTGAAGCTGACAATATCGAAGGTCCGTATACAAACAAAGGTATTTTCTTACGCAGCGGTTATCGTACAGAAGCTGAGTTTGCAGCTTACCCACTTGATAATGGCCAGACAACATGGAATGGTGCCGTTGATCCTAACGCCATTGACCCTGCAGCTTTCTATGATGCTGATGGCAAACTTTGGATGGTTTACGGCTCATACTCTGGCGGTATTTTCGTGCTAGCAATGGACGAAGAAACAGGTATGCCAGAAGCAGGTCAAGGCTATGGTAAAAAGCTAGTTGGCGGTGACTTCCGTGCGATAGAAGGTGCATTTGTCATGTACAGCCCAGAAAGTGAATACTACTACCTATTCTTCTCTGTTGCTGGTTTTGATCTTAATGGTGGCTACAACATCCGTGTTGCTCGCTCAAAAACACCGGATGGCCCTTATCTAGATAACGCAGGTAATGACATTGCAGCTATCGGCGGTCTGGAGGTCGGCGAAAAACTAATGGGCGGCTTTGAGTACACGCAAGAACTTGGCGAAACAGCACCAGCATGGGGCTACCAATCACCGGGCCATAACTCTGCTTACTACGATGAAGCGACAGGTCGTCATATCTTAGTTACGCATACGCGTTTCCCGCAAACATCGACTGAGTTCCCAACCATTTCAGAAGCGCACCAAGTTCGCGTACATGAAATGTTCATTAACTCATTAGGTTGGCCTATGGCTTCTCCACAACGTTATGTGCCGCTTGAAGGCGACAACATGGTTGTGGCAGATGAGCTTTATGGTTATTACAAATTTATCAACCATGGTAACGATGTAAATACAGATGCTATTCGCTCAATGCATATTGCTTTAAACGAAGATCACTCAGTAACCGGTGATGATCCTGGTATCTGGTACATGATTGATGACTCAAATATTAAGCTTGAGTTAGATTCTGGTACGTACTTTGGTGTGGCTAAATGGCAATGGGATGATGCAACTAAAGCGATGGCGGTCACTGTATCTGCAACATCAAGCGAAGGTGCAACCATTTGGGCAAGTAAACGTGATGAAATTACGGATACTGCAAACGTGCTAGGTACTGTTCAAGAAGCGCTAGATATTAAAACTGAATTATCAATTGCAGACGAAGGCTACTCATTACCAACAAAAGGTAAAGACGGTGCTGCAATTAACTGGGAAAGCAGTGATGAGTACTACATCACCAGTGAAGGTTCGGTATTTATTCCAACGCCAGATCGCGGTGATAAAGCAGTTACTTTAACTGCTAATATCTCTTTAAACGGCGAGAGCGCAACCAAGACATTTAATGTAAATTTAGAAGCGCGACCAGAGTTTAAAAATGCGATTGCACACTATGCATTCGAAGATTCACTCAGTGATGGTTTAGGTAACCTTGATGATGCGGGCGTAACAGATAATAACATGTTTAATGTGGGTGCTGGTACAGCTGCATACGCAGAAGGTCAAACAGGTAAAGCATTTAACTTTGACGGTGCAACGGGCGTACGTTTACCTGATGAATTAGTAACAGGCGATGAGTACACTATTTCGTATTGGTTTAAGCCAACTGTACTGACTAACTTCACGCCTACATTCTTCGCGGCAACCTCTGATGCACGTTGGATGAGCTTGATCCCAGGTAGTACACACTTTACAACAACACCAATGCTTTGGAGTCGTTACTTAGCTGATGATGGCACAGATATGTGGAACCAAATCATCTCTGACTCACCAGCGGTAATGGATTGGAATCATATTGCCATCACTTATGCTAATGGCACTGCAACACTTTATCGTGATGGTGTACGTGCAGGTTCGATGCCTCGCCCTGACTTCTTTAGCACACAAACAGGTAACTTTGCGCTGGGTGTGAACTACGGTTGGGACTTACCTTTCCAAGGTCAAATTGATGAATTCATCGTTTATGACTACGCGCTAAACGGCTTAGATATCAATGGTGCGGCTATCAATAACCTGACAGATCCGACTAAATTTGAGAGCTTCATTACTGATGCGCTTGATTTAGGTGATGTATCGGCAGTACGTGAAAGCTTTGAGTTACCGCGTGTAGGTCCATTTGTATCTGGTATTAGCTGGACGTCAAACAACGAAGAGTACTTAAAACCGGTTAATGGCACAGCTGTTGTTACTCAACCTAGCGCCTCTGCTGGCGACCAAGTAGTGACATTAACTGCAACTATTAAGTACAAAGACTTTACTGATACTAAGTCATTCGATGTAACCTTAAAATCACTTGCACCTGCTGAATACAGCTTCGAAGGTGACCTAAGTGCATTAAACGGTGCGTATGCAGCGGGTAAACCAACGGGTGGTTTCATCAACAATACTGGTGGTAACGTAACTTTTGTTGACGGTATCATGGGTCAAGCAGTATTCCTAGAAGGTTCAGGTGTTCGTTTACCGGATAACTTAATCACGACCAATGATTACTCAGTATCTATGTGGTTAAAACCTGAAACCTTCACTGATTACACTACAGCGTTCTTCGCAGGTGCAAGTGCAAACGCATGGTTAAGTTATGTACCATCGATGGCAGGCTCAGCGCTAACTCGTTTATGGGCAAATAACGGTGCCTTCTTCGATAATGCTGAACTAGATAGCCGTATTCCAGCAAAAGAATGGACACATGTTGCATTCACTGTTGATGGTACGAACGGTGATGTGTTGAAGATGTATGTTAACGGTGAATTACAGCTAGAAACCGATGGCTTCCCACGTGTATTCACGGTTCCTGGTGAAACAAATGAGTTTGCTCTCGGTGTTAACTACTGGGATACGCCATACCACGGTGCTATCGATGAACTGAAAATTTTCAACGGTGCAATTAGCGCTGAAGAAATAAAAGCACTCTTTGATGCAGCAGCTGCACAAGAGTAACAAAGTGAGGTGAGCTGCCTCACCTCAACTATTTGTTGTCTGGAAAAGCCGGTTAAAAAAGCCGGCTTTTTTTCTAAAGCTCACGTACCCCTTGCCGATACATAGCTATCTTTACCTTTTAACTCAATCATTATGGCTATTAACTCATTATCAAGTGCGTTAACTATCTCAAATGCAGATAAAGCAAGCAGTAATACCAACTCCAAAGTCGGCTACAAACTCAGCAGCCAAGAGATGAATAAACTCTCTGGTCGTGAAGTAGAGCCCACACAAAAAGAAGAAGTATCTAGCGAACTCCCTGCGCATATCCGCAAAATGGTTGAACAACTAGAAAAACTCAAAGAACAGCTTGAACTTGCCAAAGAGCAATTAGCCAAACTGCAAGCACTTAAAAACCAAGAAGATGAAGCGGTTAAAGTGCAAGTTGAAACACAGACCAAAATGGTCATGGAAATCCATACGCAAATAATGTCTCTTAGCCAATCAATTAGCGACGCGCTAAAAGAAGCAGGTATAAGCGATCCCGGTGTATTGATGAATGTGTTGGTATAAAGTTCAGACCTCTGGCTTTAAACAGTATTGATTACGACCGCTCTTTTTAGCTTCGTACAGGTTTTCGTCGGCCTTTAAGAAAAGTGTCTTCCAATCTCTTGGAGATTCAGGAACAGTCACCCCGCCAATTGAAATAGTTAAGTAGCCACAGGGTGAATCTTCATGAGGTAAATGCTCTTCGTGCAATAGGTCTATTATTCGTTTTGCCACCAACTGACAGCCTTCATAGTTAGTGTGTGGAAGAACAACAGCAAACTCCTCACCACCCCAACGTGAAATAAAATCAGTGTCGCGTGCTAATGCTCTTTTCACAGTGTTAGTAACTGATACAAGCGCTGCATCACCTGCCAAATGGCCATAACGGTCGTTATATTTTTTAAAATAATCAATATCCAGTAATAACACAGAGACTTCGGGTGACTCGTACCTTGCACTCAGTTGATTCATCACCACTTCTAAATAGCGTCGATTAAAAACTTTCGTGAGCGAGTCAATCATTGATGCTTCTTTATGTTGCTCAAGCAAAGCACTGTATTTCAGCTCTTTTTCTACACGTTTTTGAAGTGTTACGGCACTGTAGGGTTTAGCAATAAAATCATTACATCCTGCGTCCCAAAACTTATATTCAAAGTTTGTATAATTTTCGCCCGTCAACATGATTACGGGCGTATGCTCAAACGCAGGAACACTACGAATGGTTTGACATAGGTCGATACCGTCCATACCGGGCAACCGATAATCAAATAAGAAAAGTGATACTTTTAGATCACCTAATTGCTCTAACAATGCTTCAGCTGTTGAGAAGCGGCTAACATTATATTGAGGTGATAACACTTTGTTGATAATAGTAAAATCAAGATCACTGTCTTCAACCAAAACAACATTGCTATCAAGCGTTGCTTTACTCAGGTCTTTTTCAGCTTTTTTTCGTAACGAATTAAGCGAACTATCCATATAAAGTTTACCCTTGCTGGTTCATCGTTGAAGGTAGTTTGCATTATCAGGGGTTTCAAGTGACGGCAAATAGCTAAGGCCCAACATTTGGGTAGTATATTTCTGGCCAAAGCCAACTTTACTCTTGTAACTCTCCCATCGCTAACTCCCTCTTACCTCCCTAAAAAGGGGCAAAACACAGTGAAAATGCGGGCTCTGAATTATCGATCAAGCAAATACGAAACTTCCTTAACCATTAAAAACACAATATTTTAAGCGCTTACTTTAAAAAATAAGCAGTAAAGAAACATAGTTTTTATATTTAAAAAACAAAAGCATATAATTTAAAGTAAACCTAAACACTTCACTCTCAGTTAAAACGAGCAAAAACAAAAAATAAGAAATAAGTATTGATTCGCTATTTCAACAACCCTCTCATAGCACTTTTTTAGTATAGAATTTAACCAACCCAAACGTAAGATGGCTGCATCCCATGAATTAAGTAAGGTCATTCTATGCGTAACATTTTATTAGTTTCAGTAAATGGATTTACGTTTAAAGCATGTTTATTGATTACATGTTTATGGATGAGCTTTTTTGCTCAAGCAAAAGATTCAACTTCAATTGAAACAGCAAGAGCATGGCTTAAGCTTGTTGATAGCGGCGAATACTTGCAGAGTTGGCAGCAAACAGATCACATATTTCAGACAACCACACCAGAGCCAAAATGGCGCTTAGCATTAGAGCAACTTCGTATTCCCCTTGGTCGCGTAATGTCTCGTACTTATTTTGATGTACAAGAATATTCATCACTACCCGGAATGCCTAATGGCGAATATTTAGTGGTTCAATTTCAAACAAGCTTCACCAATAAGGAGCATGCCCTAGAAACTCTGAGTCTGAGTAAAAATAGTGGCCAATGGCAGCCTTTAGGTTATTTAATTAATTAAGGGTCATGAAGGTGTGGATGGATTATGTTGGGTTTCGCTTCGCTCTACCCAACCTACCCAAAAATGAACAGAGCAAGTGCTGAGAGGTACGCCACACATAACAACCCCACCGCTCAGCTTGGAACTTTACTCTCGCTAACTTACAGTCTTCAGCCACAAAAAAAGCCACTCATAAATGAAGTGGCTTTGGGTATTAGTAATTTCAACTAACCAATCATTTAACTGCTATTGTTACAGGTGTCTCGCCTTTTTTAATTGGAGGGCTCTGATTTATCATCAAAACGATGCCTGAAACAGGTGCTTTTAAGGTTGCTATTGGCTCTCCAAAGTAATCTGTAATTCTAGCTACTGTATCTCCCGCTTCGACTTTATCTCCAACTTTTGCGGATGCAGTGAAAAATCCATCAGCTGGACTAGCTATTGATGTTAGTGAGTTATAAATTTCTGGTGCAGGATTTTCTTTTGCTGAGCCAGGCAACATCTTTAAAAACTTCATTGCATTATGAACAACTTCTAAATCAGCTAATATATCTTCTTCGTTGCGCTGACCTAAGTGCCCAATCTCAGTGGTTAAACCTGGTTTACCACGGGTCATCGCTGTATTAGGATATGAAATTGAGTTCTCCGGATCTCTCGGTCTTTCTCCATACATTACAATGTGCTGCATTCCTGTTGCTTTAGCGAACTCAAAGGTAAGCTTATCGAGTTTTTTATCACCCACGAAAGGTGAATAAACATGCGGTAATAAAGTGCCACTAGTTCGTCCAGAGTGCATATCAATTAAAAAGTCCGCTCGGCTGATAAACTCGTCTGTCAATAAGGCTGCTACTTGCTCTGTATGTGTACCATTAATATCACCTGGAAATTCTCGGTTTAAGTTTTTTTCATCCAATGGACTCAACGCAATTCGACGTCCATGAAAACCTGCTAAATTAGCTAAATGAACTATAACGACTGTTCCTTTCAACTGCTTTGCGTCTATTTCATTTTTTAACCGCTGTAAAGCAAACATAGCAGGGAATTCATCGCCATGAATACCTGCAGTCAAAAGTAAAACGGGGCCCTCTTGCTCTCCTTGGATAACAGTAACAGGTAAATTCACACTGCCTTTTTCTACAAAAAACGAGTTAATTGTACCCGGCTCAGTTGCTATATTATTAAGTTTGAAACTGTTTAAAGCCCACGCAGGAGTACAGAGCAAACAACACATTAGAACCGACAATAATTTGTCCATAAATGTCCTTTTAAAATTAACTTACAAAAAAAATGTTATGATATAACAATACTATCAATTTCACATTGAAAATAAAACAAAAAAGCCACTCATAAATGAAGTGGCTTTGGTTGAGTCGATTTTTTACTTATAACTTAATTTGGTTCACGCAGATGGAACACTTGGCACTTATTACCTAAATCAGGTTGTTGTGCGAAGTTAGTGTTTTCAGCTA
Organism: Pseudoalteromonas sp. OFAV1; assembly: GCF_021532595.1. Classification (NCBI taxonomy): domain Bacteria; kingdom Pseudomonadati; phylum Pseudomonadota; class Gammaproteobacteria; order Alteromonadales; family Pseudoalteromonadaceae; genus Pseudoalteromonas; species Pseudoalteromonas sp. OFAV1. The sequence continues at coordinate 41,648 of NZ_JAKGBG010000020.1, read as the reverse complement.
AACCACAGTTACTTAAACCAAGTGCTTGCTTTGTATAGCGGTTGATAAGCATAACACCACCGCCTTCTACCGGAGCAATACGCCACTGTGCTGTTTTCGCTGCACACGAAGCCATTTCTACGTTGGCACCTGGTACTAAGGCGTTATCAGCTACCGCAGCACAGAACTCGCTGTCAGCGCTTTGTTTAAGGCTTACATAGCCTGTATCAGTTGGTGCGAAGAACCATTGCTGTGCATCTTTATGCGTATAAGCTTGTTGCTCAACATTAGTACCTGCTTTAACTGTATCTGCCACGCTAAGTGCTTTACCACTTTGTTGGCTTAATACTACAACACTGCCCATAGGGCGTAATTGCCAGTCGCCACACGCTGTTGCGTCGCTTTGCTGTAAAACCGCTTGGTTTTGTGCAGCAGAACAACCAGCAACCGCTAATGGCTTGCCTGTGTAACGGTTAGTAATAGATACATTACCATCTGTGCTTGGTGCTACTTTCCATTGCTGGCAGAAGTTATTACGCCATGCTGCAGATTGTACTTTAGCGTTATCTGCGTCATTACAGCTTTCAAGCTCTAAGAACTTGCTGTCTTCACGGTTAGCTAAACGAACAAAACCATCTGTTGTTGCATCAATAACCCATTGACCATTGGTGCTAGCGCACTGACGTTGTACTGCACGTGCATCTTGTGGATCAGCTGCAATGTCTAAACATAAGCCGCTTGTTGCATTCACTAATTGATAGCGCTGACCCTGCACTCGCGTTACTAGTGGGCCGTATTCACCTGATGGCGGTGCGACTTCAACGCCTGGTGTTAATGGTTTACCAAAGCTTGGTGTGCCGTCGTCATTCCAAGTAAATTTTTGCGCACGTAATGAACGAGTCGCACTACAACCGTGCTCTACCGAATCATTACCATGATAAACTAACCAGTCTTCTGTGCCGTCTGGCGATGTGAAAAAGCCGTTATGGCCTGGGCCAAACACTTCTTCTGTACGCTCAAATACTGGCTTATCGTATTTCTTCCAGCTGCTCGCTTTAAGTGGATCGTCACCAACAAGCTCAAGCATACCTAGTTTGTAATCAGGAGTATTACAGAAGCTTGCTGAGTACGTCATAAACGTACGGCCATTGTGCTGTAAAATTTCAGCGCCTTCAGTTACTTTACGACCACTGATTTCCCAATCTAGCTCAGGACGCGTGATCACCGTATGTGGTGAGTTCTTCTTCAGAGTCCATGGGTTTTCCATTTCAGCAATAATGTTTAATTGCTGATCACCCTGCCATTGTGAGTAGATCACATATAGCTTGTCTTTGTATGTTAGGTAGTTACCGTCGATGTTCCATACGTTAGGCATTAATGCGCCCTTGTATTCGTATGGACCCATAGGATCGTCACCGGCACTTTCTAATACGTTTAAGTGTTGGTTATCTAAAGTGCCATCAGTACCGGCTGTGTACATCATGTACCAACGGTAGCCGTTTGGCCCTTTTAGACGATGGAATTCAAACGCCCAAAAGTTACAGCAACGCTCAGGGTTTGAATCAGACCAAACATTGATAGGTGTTGCATCAGCAAGGCCAGCTAGAGTTGGTGATTTACGCATCACTAACTCAGATGTCCATGTTGTTGTGGTTAGGTAGTAGTTACCATCCCAGTACTCAAGCCATGGATCGGCACCATTAGGAAAAAGTGGGTTGGTAAAAATACCATTATCTTGAATTGGCGCTTTTGCTGTGGCTGCGACATCTGCTTTGGCTGTGTTGTCTTCAGCCGTAGTCTGACAGCCCGTCAGAGCGCCAAAAGACAAGGCAAATAGGCTGGCTAAACCGGCCTTATGCATTGTGCTTTTAAGCTTTGTTGTTTTCACGATTGTGTTCCTTTATTTTGTACCAAATTCGTACACGATGCGTGTTGAATACACGTCACCCGGTAATAATGTTGTGCTTGGGAACGTTGGCTGATTTGGTGCATCAGGGAAATGCTGTGGCTCTAAACAAAAACCACTTCTGAAATTATGCACTAAGCCAGACGCTTGCTGAGTACTACCGTCTAAAAAGTTACCTGAATAAAACTGTACCGCAGGCTCTTCTGTGTAAACTGTTAACGTACGGCCAGAGTTTGCTTCGTAAACCGTCGCCGCTTCAATAAGTTCATTACTTGGCGTGTCTTTAAGCACAAAGTTATGGTCATAACCTTTACCAAGTTTCAGTTGTTCATTGCTTGCTTTGATATCTTGACCGATTGCTTTAGCAGTTCGGAAGTCAAACGGTGTGCCTGCCACATCCATCAACTCACCAGTTGGGATCAAGCCGCCATCCACAGGGGTAATTGCTTTTGCGTTAATTTGCATTTGGTGATCAAGAATGTCGCCTTTACCCGCTAGGTTAAAGTAGCTGTGTTGCGTCATATTGATGATGGTAGGCTTGCTTGTTGTAGCAATAAACTGCATATCTAGCGTGTTGTTATTGGTTAGTGTGTAAGTCACTTCGGTCGTTACTTCACCCGGGTAACCTTGGTCGCCATCAGGGCTCACTAAGCTTAAGGTAACACCTGCGCTGTTTTGCGTCGTGAACGGTGTCATGTTCCACACTTTTTTATCGAAACCTTGCACACCACCATGTAAATGGTTGTCACCATCGTTAGTCGCTAATTGGTATTCAGTGCCATTTAGGGTGAATTTACCGTTTGCGATACGGTTACCGAAACGACCGATGATTGCACCATAGTAAGTTGTCGCTTTTGTGTATGCCTCTAGGTTATCTAAACCCAGTACAATATTACCCATTTCGCCTTTTGCATCAGGTGTTTCAATACGCGTGATAATGCCACCGTAGTTGATCACATCAACGCTAATACCATTGCTGTTCGTCAGTGTTACTTGATTAACGGGTGTTTGGTCAGCAAGTACGCCATAGGCTGTCATTGATGCTGAAGGGGAAGTCGTCATATTGTCTCCTTGATGAGCACACGCTGGTGTAAGGGTAATCCCACATGTCACCAACAATGCATAAAGCCCGCGCGACTTTTTCGTGTTCGAACCGGCTGTTTGATGAGTTGTTTTTAAACCTTGGAAAACACATTGCAATGACATATGAATAACCTTTTTGTAATTGTATTTATAGTTTTATAATACAAATAAGGGTGTCATTGCAAATTTAATCGCTAAAGTTGGATTTTGCCGTCTTTCACCATGATGCAATCCATCCCCGCACTTTTGGCCGCTTGGTAACCAATTTGCGTGTCTTCGAACACTACGCATTTACTTGGTTCAACACCTAAAAGCTCTGCTACTTTTAAGAATGTTTCAGGGTTTGGCTTGCCTTTACTTACATCACTTGCAGTCACTAAGGCACCAATTTTATTAATTAAATTAGTATCTGTTAGATGATCAATTGCATGTTCGCGGTCAGCACCCGTGCCCACGCCCATAGGTAATACACCATGGTATTTCTCAAGTACAGCAACGGTTTCGTCAATCACCTGTGGATGGTGCTGTAAATCAACCCAAAACTGGTGTTTATCTTTTGCCACAACCAGAGGATCGTGCTCTAAGCCAAATTTTTCGTTAAGCATTTCAATGGTTTTAACGGTCGGTATGCCACCCAAGCTATACATGTAGTCGTAATCAAATGGATAGCCATAGACTTCACAGGTTTTTTGCCATGCCTGTAAGTGACTGCCCATTGAGTCAATTAAGGTGCCATCCATATCAAAAATAATGCCTTGGTAGGCGCTTAAATCGATCATATCTACTCCTAAAAAGTTTCGCTTCACAATAGCATAAGCCAGCGAGGAGCAAGGCTCATCACTGGCTTAATCGACAACAAAATTTGACAGGGCATGCTAAACACATGCCCAAGTACTTTAAATATTCGTTTTACAGGCCACGTTTTAGCATGTAATAAGCTGCGTTATGACGAAGCTCTGTTTTGAAACCACGGATCGTCGTATCGTTATCGATGATCATCGTTTCAACGCCGGCCATTTCAGCAAAATCAATAATCATATCTGTTGTTACTGCTTGACTGTATGCAGTGTGGTGTGCACCACCGGCGTGGATCCATGCAGCTGATGCTACAGCTAGATTTGGTTTTGGTTCCCAAAGCGCTGAAGCAACAGGTAAGTGAGGTAAATCAGCTGGCGGAGCCACTGTATCTACTTCGTTGATTAAGATGCGGAAACGGTTGCCCATATCAATTGGTGATACGTTGATTGCAGCGCCCGGTTTTGCAGTAAACAATAAACGACCTACATCACATTTCACACCAATAGTGTGCTGGTGAACTTCAAGACGTGGTTTTTGCGCTGCAATTGAAGGACACACTTCTAACATGTGCGCGCCAAGTACTTGGTCAGTCTCACCCATGTTGTAAGTGTAATCTTCCATGAATGAACAACCACCGTCACGGCCTTCACCCATTACTTTCATGATGCGAACCATCGCAGCTGTTTTCCAGTCACCCTCACCACCGTAACCATAGCCTTTCGACATTAGTCGCTGTGTAGCAAGACCAGGAAGACCAGAAAGACCTGATAAGTCTTCAAAACAGTTAGTGAATGCTTTAAAGCCGCCTTTCTCTAAGAAACGCTCCATACCAAGCTCTAAACGTGCTTCGTTGCGTAGCATTTTCACTGCGTAATCGTCTTGTAGAGTTTCGTCAGCAATTACGTAGTCTTGCTTATAAAGCTCTAACTGTGCATCAACTTCTTCTTCAGTGATAGTATCAACCACTTTTACAAGCTCAGCGACACCAAACGCGTGTACTTCATAACCAAAAGTAATTTGCGCTGAAACTTTGTTACCTTCAGTAACTGCAACTTGACGCATGTTGTCGCCAAAACGCGCAACTTTAAGTGTTTGGCTTTCTGCCCAACCTTTTGCCGCACGACACCAGTCATCTAACTGCTGTTGTACGTCAGCACGTTGCCAGTGACCTGCAACAACTTTACGCTCTTTACGCATTACGGTACCGATGAAACCGAACTCACGGTCACCGTGTGCACTTTGGTGCGTATTCATGTAGTTCATGTTGATATCAGACCAAGGAAGGGCTGCATTGAACTGAGTATGAAGGTGTAACCAAGGCTTACGTAATTCGCTTAGGCCAGCAATCCACATTTTCGCAGGTGAGAAAGTGTGCATCCATAATACTAAGCCAACACAGTTAGGATCCGTATTTGCCGCTTGGCAAACAGCGTGAATTTCTTCAGGTGACTTAACGGTAGGCTTACATACCAAGTTTACTGGTAGATTAGCTTCGCTGTTTAAGCCCGCTACAATTGCTTCGCTGTCTTTGGCAACCGTTTCTAACACCTTAGGACCATAAAGATGTTGTGAGCCGGTAACAAACCAGACTTCTTTCGTCATCGTCGTCATGTTAATAATCCTCTAAATTCTTGCTATTTGCTCTGACCGTAATACGCGTTTTTACCGTGCTTACGTAGATAATGTTTATCCATCACTGCTTTTTTAAGTTCAGCTGCGTGTGGATCTAAAGTGCGTGTTAAATACGCCATGCGTGCAATCTCTTCGAGTAGCGCGGCATGGTATACAGACTGAGCGGCATCTTTACCCCACGTGAAAGGCGCATGACCCGCAACAATCACCATAGGTGCAGCTTTCGGATCGCGGTCTTGATACGCATCAGTAATTTGAATACCGGTTTCTAATTCATAATCGCCATTCACTTGCTCATCGGTTAGCTCACGAGTACAGGTGATGTCACCGTGTACATAGTCAGCGTGAGTTGTGCCAAGGCAAGGAATGCTTTGTTTTGCTTGCGCCCATGCAGTTGCATAGGTCGAATGCGTGTGTGTTACACCGCCAATTGAATCAAAGTGGCGATATAAATGAACATGTGTTTTTGTGTCAGAAGACGGACGCATAGACCCTTCAACAATGTTGTTTTCAAGGTCAACGATCACCATGTCGTCGGCTTTCATTTGGTCGTACGATACACCACTTGGTTTAATCGCAATCACACCTCTGTCGCGGTCGATTTGCGATACATTACCAAAGGTATAAATTACTAAGCCACGACGTTGCAGCTCCATGTTCGCTTCATAGACTTCACGTTTTAGTTCAGTAAAACTCATGCTTTGTCTCCGTTTACATAGCTTGCAAGTGCTTGGTAGTTGGCATAAAGCTCGTCATACACAGCAACGCGCTCAGGGTTTGGTAAATACTGATGACATACAGACGACGCCATAACTTTTTGAGCATCTGCCACTGTTGCGTGCTCACCCGCAGCAACCGCAGCCATAATTGCCGCACCCAATGCACAGCTTTGCTCACTTTCTAAAACGTCGATTGGGCAGTTCCAAACATCAGCGCAGGTTTGCATTACGTAGTCTGATTTTTTAGAGATACCGCCGATAACAACCACTGACTCGATTGGTACGCCTTCGCTACGGAAGCGCTCAGTGATAGCACGTGCACCAAACGCAGTTGCTTCAACAAGCGCTTTGAAGAACTTAGGTGCATCAGTGCCCATTTTTAAGCCTGTTAATGCCATGGCAACGCTTTGGTCAGCATCTGGCGTACGACGACCATTTACCCAATCAAGCGCCGTTACATCGTTGCTTGTTACAGGCAGTGCTGCAGCTGCTTTTGATAGATCAACTAAGATTGAATCTTCTAGCTTGTTAACTAACGCTTGTTCAGCGTCAGATAGATTTGTAAGTTGGCGAGTTGGCCAAAGTACTAGGTTCTTGAACCATGCGTATAAGTCACCGAATGCAGATTGACCGGCTTCTAAGCCAATTAACCCAGGGATTACTGAGCCATCAACTTGACCACAGATACCTTTAACGCAAGTATCACCTAGTTGTTCTTTAGACGTTACTGTGATGTCACAAGTTGAAGTACCCATTACTTTGGTTAGAACACCAGGGCGAACATTGGCTGCTACTGCGCCCATGTGACAGTCAAATGCACCGTAACCAATCACGATACCTTGTGGTAAACCTAGCTTCTCGGCCCACTCAGCAGTTAAGTTGCCAGCAACTTGGTCGCTTGGCTCTGTAGTTGCATTTAACGTATCAACAACACCATCTAATAGTGGATCGATATTGCTGAAGAAACTATTTGGTGGGAAACCGCCCCACTGCTCGTTCCACATTTGTTTGTGGCCCGTTGCACAACGCCCTAGCTTTAAGACTTCAGGGTGTGTTGTGCCGCACATTAGCGCGGTCATCCAATCGCAGTGCTCAACCCATGAATATGTGGCTGCTTTAACACTGCTATCAACGCGGAAAATATGTAATGCTTTGGCCCAGTACCACTCAGAAGAGTAGATACCGCCCATGTGTGAAAGGTAGTTCACATCGTTGTTAGTTGCAGCTGCAGTGATTTCATTTGCTTCTTTAATAGACGTATGGTCTTTCCACAAAATGAACATCGCATTTGGGTTTTCTGCAAATTCTTCAGTTAATGCCAGTGGTGTACCTTGGCTATTAATTGCTACAGGTGTTGAGCCTGTCGTATCAAAGCTCATACCCACTACTTTGTCTGCAGTACCCGCTGGAACTTGTGACCAAAGACCATTAACTACTTCTACAAGGCTATCAATATAGTCTTGTGGATGCTGACGAAACTGATCTTTACTTGGGTCACAATATAAACCTTGTGCCCAGCGCGGGTAGTTTACTAAATGGCTGGCAAGTTCTTCACCAGTCGCAACATCAACGAGTAATGCTCTTACCGAGTCTGACCCGTAGTCTAATCCCAACGTATAACGAGACATAATTACCTTTCACTAATTGCTTACTAACATTGTTAGTCATTATCTTTATTTGTATGATAATATCAACAATACCAGATTGTAAAGGTATTATAAAAATATTATTAACAGGATTATTTGCTGCTGACGGGCGATTAATTGCGCAGTTTTTCTGGATGATTAGATTGTTTTTTCAGCACAAATAATAGGTTAAAGCCACTACATTAACTTTTGTATGATAAGAATGGGATAACTATGTCTAGTCAATTAGAACAACTTAAAGCAGTAACAACCGTTGTTGCTGACACGGGTGATTTTGAAGCAATCAACGAATATAAGCCGCAAGATGCTACAACAAACCCATCACTAATCTTAAACGCGATTCAAATTGAGAAATATCGCCCACTTGCTGCCGAAGCCGTATCATGGGCAAAAGCACAAAGCAGTGACGCAGCTGAAGTTGTAACAAAAGCAGCTGATAAGCTAGCAGTATTAATTGGCTCTAAATTAATGGAGCAAGTGCCAGGTTTAGTTTCAACAGAAGTTGATGCGCGTTTATCATTTGATACTCAAGCAACCATTGATAAAGCACTTGAGCTTGTTGCTTTATATAAAGAGCAAGGTATCGACACATCGCGCGTGTTAATCAAAATTGCTTCAACATGGGAAGGTATTCAAGCAGCCAAGGTACTTGAAGCGCAAGGTATCCGTTGTAACCTAACGCTGGTATTTGCATTTGCTCAAGCACGCGCTTGTGCCGAAGTAGGTGCTTACCTAATTTCACCATTCGTTGGTCGTATTCTTGACTGGTACAAAGCACAAGATGCAAGCGCTGATTTCGACGGTGCTAACGATCCGGGCGTTAAGTCAGTAACGCATATCTACAACTACTTCAAAAAGCACGGCTACGAAACGATTGTAATGGGCGCAAGCTTCCGTAACATCGGTGAAATCCAAGAATTAGCAGGTTGTGACCGTTTAACTATCAGCCCTAAGTTACTTGCTGAACTAGCTGCAACTGACGCACCATTAACTCAAAAACTATTACCAGCAACAGAAAAAGCTGAAGCGCCAGCAGCCATGACTGAGCAAGCTTTCCGCTGGGAAATGAATGAAGATGCCATGGCTACTGAAAAGCTAAGCCAAGGTATTCGTCAATTCGCAATTGACCAAGAAAAACTAGAGTCAATCTTAAGCGAATTAGTTTAAACCGATTGTTTAAGCAGCAAAAAGCCCGCAAACCAAAGTTTGCGGGCTTTTTTATTACCTACACATCATCACAAATGTAGGTTTATCGTGTTGCGATTACGATAATTTTTCGCCAGTCACATTATTCAGCAAGTAATGCGTTTGCTTTTGCAACTAGGTTTGCCACTGTGAAACCAAAGTGCTCAAGCAATACTGCGCCAGGCGCTGACTCACCAAATGTCTCCATACCTAGTACATCACCATCTTGGCCAACATACTTGAACCAGAAGTCACGGTGTGCAGCTTCAACAGCAATCTTAGGTGTACCAGCTGGTAACACGCTTTGACGGTATGCTTTATCTTGGCTATCAAACTGATTCGTTGATGGCATAGATACCACGCGAACTTGCTTGCCTTGTGCTGTTAATTCAGCAGCCGCATTCACAGCTAGTTCTACCTCAGAACCCGTTGCAATAAGGATAAGCTCTGCAGCTTGTTCGCTATCAACAAGTACATAACCCCCTTTTGCAATGTCAGCAACTTGCTGTGCATCACGTGCCATTGCTTTGGTACCCTGACGGCTGAAGATAAGTGAACTTGGACCGGTTTCTTTTAATAACGCTTGGCGCCAAGCTACCGCAGTTTCAGTTTCATCACACGGACGCCATGCAGTCATATTTGGTGTCATGCGAAGGTTAGCGATTTGCTCAATTGGTTGGTGAGTTGGACCATCTTCACCTTGACCGATAGAGTCATGGGTATACACAAAAATGCTCTGCGCTTTCATTAATGCTGCCATACGTACTGCGTTGCGTGCGTATTCCATAAACATTAAGAAAGTTGCGCCAAATGGAATAAAGCCACCATGTAATGCAATACCATTCATGATTGCGCTCATACCAAACTCACGTACGCCATAGAATACGTAATTACCATCAGCTGCATCTTGTAAACCTTTTGCTTCTGGCCATAAGGTTAAGTTAGAACCAGCAAGGTCGGCAGAGCCACCCATTAGTTCAGGAAGCTGGTTAGCAAAGAAGCTGATCGCATTTTGTGATGCTTTACGTGTCGCAATGTTTTGCATGTCGGCTTGGCATTTAGCAATGTACTCATCAGCTAATTCAGCGAAGTTAGCTGGTAATGCTTTTTCAAGAACACGACGTGTATATTCTTTTGCAAGTTCAGGATGTGCTTTGCTATAAGCTGCAAACTTTTGCTGCCATGCACCTTCAAGCTCTTGGCCTTTCGCTTGATTATTCCACTCGTTATAAACTTCTTGTGGAACTTCAAATGCAGGGTGCGGCCAGTTTAGCTGCTCACGTACTGCTGCGATTTCGTCGTGACCCAGTGGTGCACCGTGACAGTCGTGGCTACCTGATTTATTTGGCGAGCCAAAACCAATCACTGTTTTACAACAGATTAGTGTTGGTTGCGTGGTGTTGCTTTGTGCCGCTTCGATTGCACCCGCAATTGCATTCATATCGTGACCATCAACATCACGAATAACTTGCCAGCCGTAAGCTTCAAAACGTGCAGGCGTATCGTCGGTGAACCAACCTTCTACTTCACCATCGATAGAGATGCCATTGTCATCCCAAAATGCGATTAGCTTGCCTAGACCTAACGTACCCGCCAGCGAACATGCTTCGTGCGAGATACCTTCCATTAAACAGCCGTCACCTATAAAGCAGTAAGTGAAGTGATCAACAATATCAAACTTTGGCTTATTGAATTGCGCTGCTAAGGTTTTTTCAGCGATTGCCATACCAACTGCGTTAGCAATACCTGAACCTAATGGGCCCGTAGTTGTTTCAACACCCGGAGTATAACCATATTCTGGGTGACCCGGTGTTTTAGAGTGAAGCTGACGGAATTGCTTAATATCTTCGATGCTTACGTCATAACCGCTTAGGTGTAACAATGCATATTGAAGCATTGAACCATGGCCATTTGATAACACAAAGCGGTCACGGTTAGACCAGTCTGGGTTTAATGGGTTATGGCGGTGAAAGTTTTGCCACAATACCGCTGCAATATCAGCCATACCCATAGGCGCACCTGGGTGGCCAGAGTTAGCTTGTTGAACAGCATCGACAGCAAGTATGCGAATAGCATTTGCAGATTGAGAACTAGGCAGAGTCATCTTATTAGCTTCCTGTTAATATTATAATATAATTAATATCGCAAAAACTCACCCAAATAGCAACTTAATAAACCGCCAGCCCCCGTATAAACGGGAGCTAGCAACCTATTATTTGTTAATTATAAATACTTTAACCAAGGCTTGTTAGCCTTACTCTTGTATTCACTAAACTTCTTGGTTGGCCAATAAAGCCCTACTGCCAACAACAAAGTAATAAACCAAATACCTGATATATCACTGACTCCTAAATATTGTCCTTGATTTGCCCCCCAGATCAGCATGCCTATTTGATACATAAATAGCAGTACATAGAGGTGGAAAATATAAAAGAACATAGGCACAGAGCCATATACACGTAGCGCATTAGTAAAGCGGTTTAATGGTCTTTCAAATAACCATAAGCCAACAAACATGCCTGCTAACGTGATCAGCAAAAAGCTCAGTGATGGTGGGTACTTAGTCACGTTAAACACCGACATCATGGTTTCGGTTGTGGTGCTAAACGTTTGCCACGGCAAGGTTTCGCCATAGATATTAAAACCACGCAGCAGCGAAAATAATCCCACACATAACAGGGCTAACAGTAGTAATGCTCGTTTACGCGAATCTGCCGATTGAGTGTGTGCATATAAAGGACCTGCACAGTAACCCAACAAAATTACGCCAATCCAAGGCAGCACTGGGTAGCTAATTTTGACGTCGATAAAACCGCCTTGTGATAGATAGCCTCGGTCATGCAAAATCGTCCACAGCGAGTAACCAAACTCATCGGGCGTAAAGCTGATTGGAGTCAGTAAGTTGTGACCAAATACAATAACTAAACCAAGCACCAGCAATAGGTTGCGTGGCAGCTTAATCAGTAATGCTAACACCAGCATACAAAGGCCAATCGCCCACATCACTTGTAGCCAAATGGTGTGGTAGTAACCCATCCAAGAAAAACAAATCAGGGTCACTTCAAGGGCGATTAAAAATAGCCCTCGCTTGATTAAAAAGCTTCGAGCCGAGCGCGCCACACCACTTGCTGGGTGACTATAAAGCCACGCCGACAAACCGGTTAAAAAGATAAAGGTTGGCGCACAAAAGTGCGCAGCAAAGCGGCTCCAAAAAAGCCCCGGCGAAGTGGTATCAACCACCATAGGATCGGCCACCTGCATGTGCAAGAAAAACCGCTCTCGCACGTGATCAAGTAACATCAGCAGAATAACGACACCACGCATGATGTCGATACTGTGAATACGGCTTTTAACTTGCTCAGAAGTCATAGCTTAAACCTAATTTGAATTGTGTTGGCGCACCCGGGTAGGCCCACAATGCATTGTAAGAGCTGGCGATATACTGCTCATCAAACACGTTATCAACATTCAGTGACACAGTTGCACGTTCAGTCGCTCGCCATTTAGCAAATAAACCAACGGTTTGATAGCTAGGTAATCGGAAGGTTAAATCAGCAGGGTCACCTAAACGGTCAGACACATATTGATAATGACCGCCAACCTTTATGTCTTGTGCAAATACACTTAGGTCATGGTTTAAGCCAATCGAAAGATTATTCTTCGGTACGTTCACAAGTGGGCTGCCTTTAGGAATTGGCACTAACCAATCAACATTTATGCTGTCTGTGGCAGTTTCGGCATCAACATAAGCATAGGATAGGGTGTACTCAGTGTTATCACCCAATGACCCTGTTAAGTCTAACTCAAAACCTGTGCTATTTGCTTTACCAACAGGTGCTGAATAACCCACATTTACTGGATCTGCCACCAGCATATTGCTCTTACTTGCATCAAAATAAGCAAGCGTACCGCTGATATTGGCGTAACTAAACTTAACACCCACTTCAAACGAGTCACTTTCTTCAAAACCAAATGGCTTACCTTCGGCATCGGTGCCACTCAGTGGTAAAAAGCCTTCTGAATAGCTTGAGTAAAGGTTAATGTCGTCATTAAGTGCGTAAACCACACCAAAACGTGGACTAATGCGACTTTCTTTGCTGTTTGATGCCACACCAGACTTAGTCTCAAAAATATCTTGTTCAATTTCATCAAAACGCAGACCTAACATCACTTTTAAGTTATCGGTTAGATCTAGTTGGTCTTGCAGGTAAATACCGTACGCATTTTGCTGTTCGTTATTTTCGTACTGCATGCCCACTTCAGGGCCTTCAGTAGTGCTGTACTCTGGCTCATAAATATCAATGGTGTAAGTGCCATTACCACCACGGTAGCGATAAAGCCCAGTGCGCAGCTCATAATCGTAACCATCAACACCAATCAGTACATGGTTGGTGATACCGGCAACATCAAAGTGACCGCTTAATTCAAAACGCAGTGATAAATCATCAGACTCATAATCACGGTATCTATGTTGGCGAGTTAAGGTTCTGCCATCATCAAATAATGACTGTCGCGATGGTGAAAGCTCAGCATCTGACGAAAAACCCGTTAATGTTGCAGTACGGTAACTGGCACCTAATAACAAACTCCAATCTTGGTTTAGATCGTTGCTGTAATTTAATTGATGACCGCGTGAGTGCACCTTAGTTGGCGCATCATTTGGATTACCTAAAAAGCGCGATTCAGGCACGGTATCAAAATCACCATTTAGCACCACAATACCGCGGTCATACATTTGCTGTTGGTCAACGTATTCAAACTCATAGGTCAGTGATGAGTTATCGTTAATTTGATAATAAAGCGAAGGAGTAATGACGAATTTGTCATGGTGAACATAGTCTCTAAAGCTGTCGCTATCTTGCCATGCACCATTGATTCTAAATGCTAAATCATCGCTTAGACCATTAGTGTAATCACCTTGAATACGCTTGTGATCATCGCTACCTAACTCGGCTTGAAGTTGCCCTTGCTGATAAAACTGTGGCTTTTTAGTAATAATGTTTACTGTGCCACCCGGCTCCGAGCGACCATAAAGAGCTGAGCCCGGCCCTTTTAATACTTCGATGTATTCAATATTTGATACATCACGCGGGCCTGCAAAACCGCGACCACCACTAAAGCCATTAACTAAATATCCAGACGGCATATTTTCGTTACCCGACAAACCACGTATTGAGTAGCTATCCCACAGCGCCCCGCCATTATTTTTACGGCTGATACTGGCAGAAAAATCCAGTGCGTCACGAAACTTAGTGATACCGTTATCGGTGAGCATGTCTTTACTTAATGTGGTGATCGACTGTGGTAAATCTTTTGTTGGAATATCACCACGGAACGCTTGTTTATGCTCAATGGTGATCGTTTCTATATCGCTGTTATCAGCTGCATATGTATTCGCTGCAAACGCCGCAGCTAATGCTAAACTAAGAGTTGGGTACTTCATAAGGCTTAATTGTAGAAATTGATAGATATGTTTTGTTATAAAATAACACAAATAAATAGATTGATATAGTATAACAAATCACTTTGTTCCGAATTTTTACCTATCTTTTTTTGTTTACATAATGCAAATTCACCTCTAGTATCAAAAATGAATAAAAAACAATCAAGTTAGGGAAAACTATGAATAAAATTATTTTTTCATTCTCACTTATCTGTTTATCAGCAAGTACGCTTGCAAACCCAGACTTATCTCGTAAATTTCCATTTGTAGATATTCAAGCGCAAGTTCTCGATACCACTACGAATACGCCTAGTTGGCAACGGCTGCCACCAATGACTCATGTACAGTACCCAACGGGACTGCTAAATCGACAAGGCAGTGGCTGTGCAGTTGTCAACTTTCAGGTAACGCCAGAAGGCAACGTAAAAAACCTTAATATCGAAAACTCAGCACCTAAGCGTTTTAGTAAAGAAGTAAGAAAAGCTGCAAGACAAATAGTGAGAGACTGGCATTGGCCTGAACGCACCGATGAACAGGTGATTGAGTTAACCATGCGTTTTGACTACTGCTTAACACACGACTTCGATAAAAAGAGTGAAGCCGTAGCCATGTGTGTTGAACATTCAGAACAAGCCTGCGAGTAAACAATAAATTTGCCATTTAGATACTTGAGCCAATGCCAGGTATTGCCTACAATGGCGCACAATTTATTCAATGCAGATCGCAACTATGACTGATACACAAAAACCAGAATTACCAAACCAACTTTCTATCAACCCACGTAGTAAATTTTATGTGGAAGAAGTTTTCGAGCATGAAATTGGTGTAAAACTTAACGGCAAAGAGCGTTTTGACGTTGAAGAATATAATATCAGCGAAGGCTGGATCAAAATCGCTTCTCCAAAAGCGCTAGATCGCCGCGGCCAACCTTTACTATTAAAAGTAAAAGGCACTGTAGAAGTATTCTACAAGTAATGATTTGTCGGCTAAAGCCTGCTTTAGCCGACACTCCCCTAAATACATAGCCCCATTCCATCGTTTGATTTTTAGACACATTTTGTAACACTGCGTTCATCGCAACTGCATCGCTATTTAAAACTGAATTGTTATGATGTAACAGTTCCCAAAATAGGATGTAATCCCATGAAAAAACTAACAACGTTGGCACTGGCCATGGCTGCGACACTGGCACCTTGGGCATCAGCTTACGAAACAAAAGACACGCGCTTATTGCGTTTTCCAGATATTCATAATCAAAATGTTACCTTTGTGTACGGTGGTGATATTTACATTGCTAATACGCAAACAGGCGAGAGCAAACGCTTAACCGACCATATTGGCTTTGAAACCTTTCCGAAGTTTTCACCTGACGGTAAACGCATTGCGTTTGCAGCCGAATACAATGGCAGCCGCCAAATTTATGTAATTAACAGCGATGGTTCTGGCTTAAAACAACTGACCTACTACAACGATGTTGGCCCAATGCCACCACGCGGTGGTTTTGATTATCGTGTTCTCGATTGGACACCAGATGGCAAAAATGTGGTATTTCGTGCTAACCGCACACCGTGGGGTAAACGTATGGGTCGTCCATACATGGTGCCTGCTGACGGTGGCCTTGAGCAGCCTCTTGCTATCCCTGAAACGGGCGGCGGTATGCTTTCGCCAGATGGTAGCAAATATGTTTACACCCCGATTGACCGTGAATTTCGTACTTGGAAACGCACCCGAGGCGGTCGCGCACAAGATGTTTGGGTTTACGATCTAAAAAACGATACCTCAGAGCAGCTAACTAGTAACCGCGCAACCGATCAGCAACCAACCTGGGTTGGCGACAACATTTACTTTGTGTCTGACCGTGATTACACCCTTAACCTGTATCAATACCAAAAAGGTGCTGAGCCTAAGAAGCTAACCAACCATAAAGACTTTGACGTACTGTGGCCATCAGCTGGCCCAAATGCTGTTGTCTATGAAAATGGTGGTTACCTTTATCGCTTTGACCCAAAAACTCAAAAAAGCACTAAGCTGAGCATTAACATTGCTGGTGTGCGTCAATACGCAATGCCGTACACAAAAAATGTGAGTGACTTTATCGATTCAATGTCGATTTCTCATGATGGTAAACGTGCACTCTTTACTGCCCGCGGTGAGCTATTTAGCGTACCGGTTAAACAAGGCCCAACACGTAATTTATCTTACACAGCAAAAGGCCGCGAGATTGACGCAAGCTGGTCGCCAAATGGTCGTTATATTGCTTATATGAGCGATGAAAGCGGCGAATACGAAATTTACTTAAAAGATCGCAGCGACAACAATGCCACTAAGCAGCTAACCAGCAACGGCACTATTTGGCGCTTTACACCAATTTGGTCACCTGATAGCTCAAAACTGTTATTTGCAGATAAGAATCACACACTCTGGTGGATAGACGCAAAATCGGGTAAACAGCACAAAATTGATACCAGCATCTACGATGAAGAAGGTATTCGCCAGTATACTTGGTCGCCAAATAGCGAAGACATTGTGTATGTAAAAAACAATGAAAACCGCTATGCCTCACTGTGGCACTACAATATTGATAAAAAGAAAGTGACTCGCTTAACGGATGAAATGACCAATGAGCAAAACCCAACTTTCTCTCCTGATGGTCAATACCTGTACTTCAGCTCTGAGCGCGACTTTAACTTAGCCTTTAGCAGCTACGAGTTTGACTACATGTTTAATCGTGCAACGCGTATTTATGCCGCTGCCGTAAATGACAGTATCAAACCACTTATCGCACTACAAAGTGATGAAACAGCGATCGTCAGCGATAAACAAAAAGATGACGATAAGAAAAACAGTAATACCCTGCAAAGCAGCGACTTTATGCAGCGTGTAACCGCTTTAAATGCACCGGCTGGGGATTATCGCAGTTTAACGGCTGTAAAAGATGGCGTGCTAACACTGGCTAATGGCGGCCTACAATTAATAGGCACAGCTCACGACAGCGAGCTTGAAACTGTGGCTAAAGGGGTAAGCAGCTACACTATTTCGAGCAATGGTGAGCACCTGTTAGTGCATGCGGGTAACGATTACAGCTTAATTGAGCCAAAAGCAAAACAAGACCTATCAGCGAATAAGCTAGATCTTAGTAACATGACCTTAAAAATTGAGCCACAAATTGAATGGCAGCAAATGTATGTTGAAGGCTGGCGTACATTACGTGATTGGTTCTACGACGAAAACCATCACGGCCAAGATTGGGACGCAATTTTAGCCAAGTATCAACCTATGGCTGATGCTATCTCACACCGTAGTGACTTAGATTACATTCTCAGTGAAATCGCAGGTGAAATTAACTCAGGCCACATTTATGTGCAGTCGGGTGATATGCCTAAAGCAGAGCGTAAAAAGCACGGCTTATTAGGTGCAAAACTTGCCAGCGATCCATCTGGATACGTAAAAATTGAGCAAATCTTCCAAGGCGAAAACTGGCATGAAGACTTCCGCTCACCACTTGGTACAACAGGGGTAAAAGCACATAACGGCGACTACATCATTGCCGTAAATGGCCGCTCAGTAAAAGACGTAGCTAACTTCTACGAATTGCTAGAGAACACCCAAGGTGAGCAAGTTGAGCTAGTTCTTAACAGTAAACCGCGCAGCAAAGGTGCATGGCAAGTTACCGTTAAGCCTGTAGCGAGCGAACAAGGTTTGCGTTATTTAGATTGGGTTAACTCTCGTGCAGCCTACGTTGATAAGCTATCAAATGGCCGTATTGGTTATGTTCACTTACCAAATACAGCCTACGAAGGTAACCGCGCCATGTTCAAAAACTACATGCCGCAAACCACCAAAGACGCCATGATTATTGATGACCGATACAATGGCGGCGGCTTTATTCCTGAGCACATGATCACCTGGCTTGCCCGTAAACCGCTTAATTATTGGAAGCGCCGTGGTGTTGAGCCAACTAAAACACCACAATTTGCTCATGATGGTCCAAAAGCCATGCTGATCAATGGTTACTCAAGTTCAGGCGGTGACGCTATTCCTTACTACTTCCGCCAAGCAGGGTTAGGTAAGCTCATTGGTACCCGTACTTGGGGTGGATTAATTGGTATTTCAGGTAATCCAAGCCTTGTCGATGGCGGCCAAGTTATCGCGGCCACATTCCGCATTTTAGATAACGATGGCAACTGGATCATCGAAAACGAAGGTGTCACCCCTGATATCAAGGTTGTTGATCGCCCAGAGTTAATCTACCAAGGTAAAGATACATCGATTGAACGTGCCGTAGAAGAGCTATTAAAAGAGCTAAAAGACAACCCGAAAAAGCCACTCACCGTGCCACCAGCGCCGACTGACTTTTAATTCTTAACTGGTTGTTAAAAAGAAAAAACCCCGCTGCAATGCGGGGTTTATTTTAAGGCTATTAAGGTTTCTTCCAGCCACTCCAAACATCGTCTTGTTGGTTAGCTTTATTTTTTTTCTTTTTCTTACCTGTTCCCGCAGGTTTAGCTACGGGCTTGTCGTTTTTAAGTGCTTGTGCGGCATCAAGGTTCGCTTTATTTAAGGTATAACCAGGCACTTCTTCACGCTCTAAACGAAATTTATTTTTCTTTTCGATGATTTTAAAATGATGAAAGTCTTCATAATCAATCAATGATAACGCTAACCCTACTTCACCGGCGCGACCACTTCGGCCAATACGGTGCATGTAATCGGCAGGACTGCGCGGTAAATTGAAATTAATCACTACAGGCAATTTAGCAATATCTAAACCTCGGGCTGCAATATCAGTGGCAATTAATACCTCGATTTCGCCATTTTTAAACTTTTCGATTACGCGAGTACGCTCACTTTGGCCTTTATCACCGTTAAATACTTGTGCATTGATGCCACGCTTTTCAAGCTTATTTGCTAAATGCTCACAATCTTTTTTTGCATTCACAAAAATCAGCGTTTGGCGCCATTTATGGTTTTTTATCAAGTGCGCTAAAACCGTGGTTTTCTCACCTTTATTTACCATAAATACGCGCTGTACTAAGGTACTTTCATCTTTACTTTGAACTTGTATTTCAACAGGCTCATTTAACAATTTTTGGGTTAATAGTGTAACTTGCTCTGGGAACGTTGCAGAAAACAGCATAGTTTGTTTTTTAGCGGGCATAAACGCTAATAGCTCAGCAAGCTCTTCGGTAAAACCTAGGCTCAGCATGCGGTCTGCTTCATCAAGCACTAAGGTGTTTACTTTATCAAGCTTAATGGCATTGCTTGAAATCAAATCAAGTAAACGACCAGGAGTTGCAACGATAATATCTGCACCGCCTCGCAATGCTTGCATTTGCGTATTAACCGACACACCACCAAATACAGCAACGGTTTTAATCGCACCATTAAAGTTTGCAGAATATGATTTAACGCTATCAGCTACTTGTACAGCTAGCTCTCGCGTTGGCACTAAAATAAGTCCTGAAACAAAGTTACCTTTGCCTTGTGTTTTTTTAACTGCCTTACCTAAAAAGCACTTTTGCAACATAGGCAAAGCAAATGTCGCTGTTTTACC
Organism: Pseudoalteromonas sp. OFAV1; assembly: GCF_021532595.1. Lineage (NCBI taxonomy): Bacteria > Pseudomonadati > Pseudomonadota > Gammaproteobacteria > Alteromonadales > Pseudoalteromonadaceae > Pseudoalteromonas > Pseudoalteromonas sp. OFAV1. The sequence continues at coordinate 21,703 of NZ_JAKGBG010000020.1, read as the reverse complement.
TGAACCGGTATTCGCTCCTGCAATTAAGTCACTGCCCGCCAAAATACTCGGAATTGCTTTTGCCTGAATGTGTGTCGGTTGCGTGTATTCAAGATCAGATAATCGAGCAAGTAGCTCAGGAATAAGACCAAGCTCGTTGAAATTGCTAGGGTTTACGGTTGAGGTCATAAAAGGTGTGGGCTCATAACTAAAATAGCCTGCGATTTTAGCGCATTTATTGCCCGGTAAGTAGGAATTAGTGAGTTAAATACCTTTTAGATAACAGTCACTGGTTTATGATAATTGCTCAATATTAAAGGGGCGCTTTAAAAAGCCAACAGCTAAGTTGGCCATATTATTAAACCTTACTCAACTGTGCTTGTAGCCTCGTTTTTGTTTCTTTTAAGTAATCTAGGTAAGGATACGAGTCATCAGCTACGGCTATTGCAGCCTCGATTTGAACTAATGCTTGGCGAATATTACCTTGCATTTCATAGCCATATGACAAAGCTGACAGTGCATACGCTGATTTAGGGTAGTTTTTGATATTGTACTTAAACACCTCAATAGCCCGCTCAAATTGCTGGTTATCCGTTAAACTGTAACCTAGCAACCTAACAGCGCGGTCTGGTGGCGCTATTTGCTCGCCCCATTGCTGTGATAAGCGTTGATAATAAGCATCAATTGATGAAACATCATCGCCCAATGCACTCAAAGGCATCTGTTTAGATAAAAATAAACCATGATACGCATTAAATGCCCCAGCAGCTGAGGTTAGGTTATGCGAAACACCTGCAAAGGCATCGCTCTTAAAGCGCAGATTTTGCACCTTACTATTTTGCATAGTTTGCTGCATATCATCGTACCTTTCGCGCATAATGCCGGCTTCTTCGCCGATATTCATATATACATAGCTGTTAATACTTTTGGCTTTAGTAACAAAGGTATTTAGACTCTTTGCAGGGGCGCCATAGTTCCACCATACCGCAGGGCTATAAGCAATGTGCGCTTGAAATAACTCAGGGTCAGCTTGCATTGCGTAAAGAGCAAATACACCCGCAGCAGAGGCTCCTGCGATAACTCTATAATCATGAGTACGATACTGTTTATTAACCAAAGGCATCAGTTCTTGCTCTACGAAAGCTAAAAACTTTGCTGCACCACCGCCTTCACCAACAGGCCCTTGTAGTTCTTTGTTCACTGTAGGATAAAAATCTCTAAGTCGATTAGTGCTTTCAATTGCTACTACAATCACCTCTGGCGCTTGATCATCTTGTTGTAAGCGCTCAAGCACAGCATTAATCAATGGTAAATTACCGGCCCCATCTAAACGGTAAATAACGGGATACCTTTTGTTTGGATGTGTTTGATAGCTTTTTGGCAATTGCACAACGACAGTGCGTTGCTCACTAAGATTACTTGATTCGATAGTATGCGTATGTTGGCTGTAATTTGTAACCGCATCATCTGCAGTTGGTTGAGCCATTACATGACTAGTACAGAGTAAAAAACCACTAATACAGAATAACTTAAATAGTCGCACGACTTATCCTTAAGAAATATTGGTAATTTTTTAAGCTAACAGAATTGCAGGTACAAACGAAGAAAAAAAGAGCACCATTTTCTGAGACTTAACCTCCTATCAACAACCAAAATAGAATTTTTTATAGAATTTATTCTCAGTTTGCAAAACCGGAAGTAAGCCAGCCATTTTTAAGCTTCACTCACTCAGTACTTTTCTAAATAGAGAAATAAATCATGACAATAAAAAAAATACTCATCGGTTTTGCAGCAGCTTTGCTACTGCTAACTGCGATTGTGTTGTTTCGCACTTGGCAATTCAAACCCGCTGCAATCACCCCAATACCTGCAGCAAATATTGCTGTAAACAGTCAGCAGATTGCTGAACACTTATCTCAAGCGGTGCAATTTAAAACGATTTCAAAAGAGTATCGTTCTGATATTGATTACCAGCAATTTAGCGCATTTATATCTTGGCTAGAGCAAACATACCCCGATGTTCATCAACAACTTGAGCTAAAGAAGTTTAATGATTACACCTTACTCTTTCATTGGCGTGGTAGCGAGGCGAATAAAAAAGCGATTTTATTATCTGCCCATTATGATGTCGTTCCGGTAATTGCAGGCACAGAGTCTCTATGGAGCCACCCACCCTTTGCTGGCACCATTGATAGTGAACATGTTTGGGGGCGCGGAACACTTGATGATAAAGGCTCTGCAATCACTCTCATGGAAGCGATCACTCATTTACTTGCACAAGACTATCGCCCTCATCGAGATATTTATATTGCGCTAACGCATGATGAAGAAATTGGCAGTAAATATGGCGCAGCAGCAATTGCTGATTACTTTGCTGATGCAGCAATTGCCCTTGAATGGTCACTCGATGAAGGCTCATTTGTACTTGATGGTATGATCCCTGGTGTTGAGCCAAAAGTGGCAAGTATTAATGTCACCGAAAAAGGCTATTTAACCCTTGAGCTAATCGCACATGCTAAGGGTGGTCACAGCTCAATGCCTCCCTCAGAAACGGCAGTAAGTATCTTAGCGCAAGCCATTGTAAACTTAAAAAATGCCCCAGTGCCCGGTGGCCTTGAAGGTATTTCGGCGCAAATTTACGATAAAATGGCTCGCCACATGCCTTTTTCAAGCCGCGTGTTATTTGCTAACAAATGGTTATTTGGCTCACTTATCGAAAATAAAATGAGTGAAATGAGCTCTGCGAATGCCATGCTCCGCACAACCACAGCACCTACTATGTTATCGGGCAGTGAGAAATCAAACGTATTACCCATCGAAGCTAAAGCAAAAGTTAACTTTCGAATTCACCCACGCGATTCCGTCGAGAGTATCATTGCCTACGTTAATGCAGTGATTGATGACCCTCGTATTGAGATTGGCATTGTTGAACAATTTGAACCATCACCTGTATCAAGCAGCGAAAGCCCGGCATTTAAACTACTTGCTAATGCAGCACAAAGCATTCATGGCGATCTGGTAGTTGTACCCGGGTTAACCGTTGGGGGAACAGACAGTCGTCGCTACCAACAAGTTGCTGAGGATAGCTATCGCTTTTTACCCATGACGCTCACTTCACAAGAGCTAACCGGTTTCCATGGTACAAATGAAAAAATTAGCATCGAGAACTTAACTAAAGCGGTGCAATTTTATAGCTACTTAATCAAGCAAAGTGATCAAAACCTTTAATTAAGCGCTAAACCCACACTGTGGGTTTAGCTTTTTAAACTCACAGTAGCCGCATTTTTATTGCTGCGATATTGTTTAGGCGTACAACCTTGATAGTTTTTAAAGTGGCTGTAAAAGGTTGAAACCGAGTTAAAACCAGCCTCAAAGCCAACTTCAGTCGCTGATAAATGGGCTTTATTAGGATCTTCTAAGATGCGAATAGCGGCTTCTATTCGCTGCTTATTAATAAAATCGTAAAACGATAACCCAGCATGACCGTTAATGGTTTCGGATACATGACTTACTGAGACGTCTAAACGCTTAGCTAAATCGCTCACTTTTAAACCCGCCTCTAAATATGGCTGTTCAGTGACCATCAATTGCTGCAGTTGCTGCCAAAGTGAAGCGGCATCTACTTCAGTTAAGCTGCTTGTTTGGTACTTTTTGTTGCTGCTCGATACATTTGCCGCTGGTTGGTTTTGGGGCTCTTCATTTTCTTCAGCGTGGATTGTTACTTGTCTCACCCCGTAATGAGCAATTAAAACAGTTGTCACCAGCATCGCAAGTTCATGCATATGACCACTATTAAATTCATTTCCTAGGAAATAACCCGCTTCAAATAGAATAGCCAAGAGAGTACCGAGTATATAACACCAGCAAATCATGGTGACCCAGCGTAAATTGATCTCTTCAATATTAGAAAAACGTCTTTTAATTTGCACTTGGTAAGATTTAAGAATCCCAATGATGATAAAGCAATAAGCTAAATTACTGACCCAAGCAGCCACCTTATGAAGGTAACGATTTTGTCGATAAACATCGCATAACTCATTACTAAAACAGGGTAAAGCCAAGCTGTGATTAAGCTCAACGGGCATTTGCCAATGCCAAATGAGTGTAAAAATGAGTAGCGGACTCAAATGCCATAAATGCGTCGCTTGAAGAGTGAAATTAGACCTTGTTTGAAACAACACATAAAAATACAGCAAAGGACCCGTCAGCATTTGAATACTGACGAGGTAATACACTTGCCCTCTGAGGGCTGGTATCTCAGCTTGCATGATGACAGCTAAAGCCAACATTGAAATCAATAAACTAACCAAGGCCATGGTATTTTTTGCCCCCGCAGAGCCGGGCCCTGCACGCCACAAAAAAAACGACAAACCAAAGCTAAAACACATACATGCGCCGATAAAAAGAGAGAACGGCTGAATAGTCAAAGGGCTAGATAAAAACGCATTTAATGCCATAGTGATACACTTTTATTATTCTTTTTATTTTAATCTCACAGCTGCCAAAGCAGCTAAATACGGGCTTTTTAATATTACGAATTTGCAAATTAGTAAAAATTTTAAAACTAATTTCTCTTATTTTGCAAAGCCGGAAGCACTAACAAAACTTATCGCTTAAAAGATTAACTTACCAGAAAAAAATAATAATTAATTGCTTCAAAAGGAGAGCTTGGTGGGTCATTTTAAAAAGCACAAACTGGCAAAAACAATAACCAGTTTATTAACCTTGTTGCCTATCGTGAGCCTAGCAGCTGAAACTCAGGATAGCGAACAACAAGAACAATTAGCACTCGAAAAAATCATTGTGACAGCGCAAAAACGCGGTGAAAACTTACAAGAGGTTCCACTAGCAATATCGGTGCTCGGCAGTAAGCAAATGGACCGCGGAAATATTCAAAATATCCAAGATATTCAGCAGTCTGTTCCTAACTTGAGCATGGTCACTACTTCTCCATTTACAACCACCATCAACATGCGTGGTATTCCATCAAGCCCTAATGGCGTATTTAACTCTGGCACCAGCCCGGGCATGGGTATGTACGTCGATGGTGTGGTGTATTCGCGAGCAACAGGGTTTAACCAAGAGCTCAGTAATATTGAGCGAGTAGAAGTACTACGTGGCCCACAAGGCACTTTATTTGGTCAAAATACCAATTTAGGGGTTATTAATATCACAACCAAAAAGCCTTCCGATATGGTTGAAGGTAAAGTAAAAGTCGACTTAGGCAATTATGGCCTTCGTAAAACAAACCTGTATTTAACAGGGCCTCTGATTGAAAACGTGCTCGCCGCGAGTATTTCTTTGTTTGATGTTTCGCGAGACGGTTATGTTGAAAATAGTGCCGATGGCAGCGAGTTTTCAACACAGGACCGTCATGGTGGTCGCGCGCAAGTTCGTTACACCCCAACAGATAAACTAACCCTTGATATCAGCGCTGAATATTTAAAAGACAAGAGTATTCCTCTTGCTAATAAACTCACTGACTATGAATTAGGTCTTGGCTATTTAGGTCTTTACCCAAGTGGCATGACACCAGAAGATTTTATTACCGATGATATTCATGAAGTGTTTGTAAACCCTGAGCGCTACTTTGTAAGCCGAGAAAACTGGGGCTTAGATACAACGCTCAGTTACCAATTTGATTCTGGGTTTGAGTTTAAATCCATCACGGCTAAAAAGGTGTACGACTCAACTATTGGCACAGACATGGACTCAACTCCCGTTGATATCGTATTCAGTACCGAAACCGAAAATAACGAACAATTCACGCAAGAGTTTCAGATTTTATCACCAACGGATCAGTCATTACGCTATGTAGCTGGTTTTTTCTATTTAGATAATGAGGCTGTAAATGACCAAAACTTTTTAAGTGGTACTGGGATATATGGCATTCCAACAGGTTTACCAGAACCTTACCCGCAGAGCCTTAACTTGCAACCGGGTAGCGGCCCTATCAATGGCGGCACATTACAAACCAAAAGCAGCGCCATTTTTGCAAATGTTAATTATGATTTCACTCAAGCAATTAACGGCTTTTTAGGTTTACGATACTCAGATGTAGAAAAACAAATGAGCTTTTATCAACGCGGCTGGGAAACATCTTTGCCGGGCGTGTACTTGCTCAATTACATTGATATTCCAACCACAAATCAGACCCTTAAAGATGACTTTTTATCATGGACTGTCGGCTTAAATGGCACAATAAACGACAACAACCACGTTTACGGTAAAGTATCGAAAGGCTATAAAGAAGGGGGTTATAGCTTCCGTCCACAATCTTTACAATCAATTGGTGGCAACCCTTTAAACCCACAGATGAGTTTTGACCGTGAAGCCGTTGTCAGTTACGAATTAGGCCTTAAAAGTGATTTATTTGATCACCGCATGCGTCTGAATATGGCTGCTTTTTACTTAGACTACTCAGATATTCAAACCCGCGTTATTGACGATAATGGCACCAACAGAGTCGTTAATGGCCCATCGGCAACCAGTCAAGGTATTGAGGCTGAATTAAGCTATCGAGTAACGAAGCAATTAGCTGTGAATGCGGCTATTGGCTATGCTGATGCAACCTTTGATGAATTTGAAAACTGCCATGCCATTGACGACTGTACAGGTAACCAACTTCCGGGAGCCGCAAAATGGACGAACAGCGTCAGCGTAAACTATGAAACCACGCTCACTGAAAATTGGGATCTGTTTGCTGGGGTTGATTATTCGTACCGCGGTAAAGTTCAAAGCGATGCGCGTAACTTATCAGCCACCGAACTTGGTACCAGTAACTTAGTGAATAGCCAGATAGGCATTGTTTCTACAGATGGCACATGGGAAGTCATGCTGTGGACTAAAAACCTGCTCGATGAAGAAATTGAAGTTAGTAAAGCAGATAAAGCAACGTCTGAACTAAGTTTCAGTGATGTCATGTATGCCCCACCAAGAACATACGGTGTTTCATTCACTTATAACTTTTTTTAAACACAAAAAAGCCGGCTAATTAGCCGGCTCTCGATGCTTTAACTTATTCAACCGTCACCGATTTTGCTAGGTTTCGAGGTTGGTCTACGTCGGTGCCTTTAATAACCGCAACATAGTATGAAAGCAGCTGTAGCGGGATTGTATATACAACTGGAGCAATCACGTCATCTACATGGTTTACGTTGATTACACGCATTGTTTCGTCAGATTCAAACGCTGAGTCTTTGTCTGCGAATACATAGATAATACCGCCACGGGCACGTACTTCTTCTACGTTTGATTTAAGCTTTTCAAGTAGCTCGTTGTTTGGTGCCACAACAATGATTGGCATGTCGGCATCAATCAACGCAAGAGGGCCATGCTTAAGCTCACCCGCTGCGTATGCTTCGGCGTGAATGTATGAAATCTCTTTCAGCTTAAGTGCACCTTCCATCGCGATTGGGTATTGTGAACCACGACCTAAGAACAATGAGTGGTGCTTGTCAGCGAATTCTTCAGCTAAATCTTCAATACCCTCAGCAAGCAATAATGCTTCTTCTAACTTGTTAGGTAGTGTTTTGATTGCATTTACAATCGCACTTTGATCTAAGCCTTTTTCTTGGGCAATAGATGCCGTAAGCATTAATAAGCCAACAAGTTGTGTGGTGAAGGCTTTAGTTGATGCAACACCAATTTCAGCACCCGCTTTAGTCATAAAGGCTAAATCAGATTCACGTACTAATGATGAACCAGGTACGTTACAAATGGTCATTGAAGCCATGTAACCTTGCTGTTTTGCAAGACGAAGTGCAGCAAGCGTATCGGCTGTTTCACCAGACTGTGAAATGGTCACAAGTAAGCTGTTGTCATGTACAAATGATTCGCGGTAACGGAACTCAGAGGCAATCTCTACGTTACAGCTCACACCAGCAAATTGTTCAAGCCAATAACGCGCAACCATACCTGAGTGGTATGAAGTACCACAGGCAATAATTTGCACGTGTTTTACGTCTTTAAAGATTTGCTGAGCGCTTTCGCCAAAGGCATCAATCGCGACAGTGTCATTGTGAAGGCGACCATCAAGGGTGTTACGTACAGCAAGCGGCTGCTCGTAAATTTCTTTCAGCATGTAGTGACGATATTCGCCTTTACCTGATGCATCTTGCGTAATGTTTGATTCAATCACTTCGCGCTCAACTGCATCACCATTTGCATCAAAGATTTCAACACTGTCACGGGTAATACGAGCCACATCACCTTCTTCAAGGTAAATAAAGCTGCGTGTAACAGGTAATAGAGCCAGTTGGTCAGAGGCAATAAAGTTTTCGCCAAGACCTAAACCAATCACCAGTGGGCTACCTGAGCGCGCTACGATGATTTCGTTGTCGTTCGCTTTATCAAAAACAACGGTGCCAAATGCGCCTTCAAACTGCTTAACAGCTGCTTGTACTGATGCTAATAGCGTATCGTGCTGTTGGCGAAGTTGGTGAATAAGGTGCACCATTACTTCTGTATCTGTTTCTGATAAAAACTCATAACCGTCGCCTTTTAATGCATCACGAAGGCTGGCATGGTTTTCGATAATACCGTTATGAACAAGGGCAATTTCGCTGTTCGAAATATGTGGGTGAGCATTGGCTTCGGTTACACCACCGTGGGTTGCCCAACGCGTATGTGCAATACCGGTAGTGCCATTAACAGCTGCATCGTTAAGTGCCGCTTCAAGATTTGCAACCTTACCCACAGCTTTAACCGTGTTAAGCTTATTACCTTTAAGTAAAGCCACGCCTGCCGAGTCATAGCCGCGGTATTCAAGGCGTTTTAGCCCTTCAACAAGAATTTTATTTACTGGGCGTTCTGCAACAGCCCCAACGATTCCACACATAATCTCTCCTTTTGCACATGCCAAAGCGTTTTACTTTGGGCGGTATGTGTTGTCATAAATTTAATGTAATAAGGTGTTGTCGGTCTTATTACGGGTTATTCAATTTCTGCACAGATCAGCTGTACACCACACGCTTTTATCGCCTCGCGTTTATCTTCGCTTAGGTTGTTGTCTGTGATAACTGTGGTCACACGCTGCCAAGGCAGTTCTAAATTAGGTATTCTTCGGCCAATTTTTTCTGACTCAACCAGCACCACAACCTCACGAGCAGCTTCAGCCATCACTTGGCTAAGCCCAACTAATTCATTGAAGGTTGTAGTACCTCTATCAACATCAATGCCATCGGCACCAATAAAGAGCTGGTCAAAGTCGTAAGAGCGAAGAACATTCTCCGCGACTTGACCCTGAAACGATTCTGAATGTGGATCCCAAGTTCCGCCGGTCATCAATAATGTTGGCTCATTTTCTAATGAAAGCAGTCGGTTAGCGACATTAATAGCATTTGTCATCACCACTAAACCACGCTTACTAGCAAGCTCAGGGATCATCGCTGCTGTAGTGCGACCGCTATCAATGATGATGCGGTTATGGTCTTTAATAAGCTTTGCAGCCGCCTGTGCGATTGCCATTTTGCGAAGCGAGTCGCTTTTCTCGTTGCTATTTGCAACGATTTCTTGCGGCAGTGCAATAGCGCCCCCGTAACGGCGTAGCAACAAGCCACTTTTTTCAAGGGCTGTCAGATCTTTACGTATCGTCACTTCAGAAGTTTGAAACTGCTCAGCTAACGCTTCAACAGCAACTTCACCAAGTTCATTCACTTGGCTTAAGATTGTATGGCGACGTTGTTGAGTGTTTCGTTTTGTCATAAAGTGAATCACATAAGTTTCGTTTCGAAAGTTGTGAGATTTTAAACGAAACAATATAAATGACAAGTGAATGATCGTTAACCTACACAGGTTTAATTTTGATCTTCATCACCAACACGCTAAGCTATTGGCAAATATAACCATGAACATGCCCCATGAAAGAGTTTTATAGCCTCGATAAGTCCTTACTAGAACAACGAAAAAATGCCCATGAAATTTGCCGTTTATTTGCCAAAAGCCCAAGTAAAGGCAATTTAAAACGACTAAAAGGCATGTTTACTCAGTGTGGCGAGCAGGTTGTTATAGAAGCGGGTTTTCATTGTGATTATGGCGGTGGTATTAAAATAGGTGATCGAACCTTCATAAATATTAACTGTACAATGCTTGATGCGCCACTATCTGATGCGCAAATTACGATAGGCGATGACTGCTTAATAGGCCCTAATGTGCAAATTCTTGCAGTATCGCATGCGGTAAACCCTACTGAGCGTTTAGCAAAAGCTAATTTTGTAGCGCCGATTAACATTGGCAACAATGTATGGATTGGTGCAGGCGCTATTATACTTGCGGGTATTAAAGTTGCTGATAATTCAGTAATTGGCGCAGGGGCAATAGTTACCAAAGATGTCGCGGCAAATACCCTAGTAGCAGGTAACCCTGCGGTGAAGGTCAAAGAACTTTAACCCTATATTTACGCTAAAGCACGTCCTACGCAGGTCATCATTTATGGTGGCAAAGAATACATAATAACGCGCTAAAGCACGTCCTACGTAGGTCATCATTTATGGTGGCAAAGAATACATATTTACGTGCTAAAGCACGTCCTACGTAGGTCATCATTTATGGTGGCAAAGAATACATATTTATGTGCTAAAGCACGTCCTACGCAGGTCGCCATTTATGGCGACAAAGAATACATATTAACGCGCTAAAGCACGTCCTACGCAGGTCGCCATTTATGGCGACAAAGAATACATATTAACGCGCTAAAGCACGTCCTACGTAGGTCGTCATTTATGGCGACAAAGAATTCATATTTACGCGCTAAAGCACGCCCTACGAAGATTGTCATTTATGGTGGCAAAGAATACATACTAACGAGCTGAAGCACGCCCTACCGTAGGTCGTCATTTATGGCGACAAAGAATACATATTAACGCGCTAAAGCACGTCCTACGTAGGTTGTCATTTATGGCGTCGTATTTAAAAGTAAAAAAGCCCCGCTGTATTGCTGGGCTTATCGTTGATAGTTAGTTAACTGTTATTCATATCGTAAGATAAGTGATGGTCTGGTGCTTGCGGCCTTAAAGGCTAAACTTGCAACGGTAACCCAGGTAATGGCGGCCAACGCGGCGGCGGCAACTAAATACACCCATGCAGCTTGTTCAATACGGTCATTAAAGTTTGCTAACCAATCACCAACTAACAAGTAAGTCACTGGATACGCAATAGCAATACTAATCGCCACCAGCACTAAGAACTCTTTAGCAATGATATTTACGATACTGATGCGAGATGCACCTAGCACTTTTCGAACGGCCACTTCTTTTTGACGACGCACTGTTGCAAACGAAGCCAAGCCAAAGGTACCTAAACAAGTTAAGAACACAGCAAGACAGGTAAAGATTAAAACCACATTCGAAATTCGCTCATCACCTTTTAACAGAGTTTTGTAGTTGTCTGCGAGTAAGTTGATTTTTGGCTCATAGATATTGGCTGTGCTTGCTAATACTTCTGCGATCTGAGCTTTAATATAAGGCAAGTTTTGCTGATCAATCGTTAAAATTAATTCTGATACAGGTGATAAAAAGTTAAAGCCACACAAGAACATAATATTTGAGTTGGCATCTTTCGCATTACCTACTTTTACATCTTCAACCACACCTACAACACGCATATCTACGCCACGACCTGAGTCTTTAATTACCTTACCAATAATGTCACTCATGTTAGTGTAACCCGCTTGCCTTGCGACAGATTCAGTCACAATGGTACCCGTACTTGTTACTCCATTTTCGCGGCTTGCCCAATCACCAGCAAACTCACGGCTAAAGTCACGGCCAGCAACCAGTTTTAATCCTAGCGTTTTTACAACATCGTAGCTTGCACCTACTACAGGCGTTAAGCTGCCAGACGCTTCACCATTTGGCCACGTTGGCATAAGTGTATTATTGATTGAAACGGTTAAACGGGTATCAATCACTGTTGTTTGCTGTACGCCTTGAATTGCACTAATACGATTAACTAAGGCATTTTTTTCTTTTGTGAATACTTCGCCTACAGGTAACTCTGAAATGACCAATCTTTGTGTTGTTTCATAGCCTAAAGGTAAGCTTTGTAAGTAAGTTAATTGCTTTAACAAGGTAATAGAGGCAATGATTAAACCTATTGCTAGTGAAGCCTGTAAGGTTAGTAAGCTCTTACGAACCCATATTGCAGTATTACCACGTTGTAAGTCTCCACTTAAAACGCGTTTTGCACTGAATGACGAAATAAAGAATGCAGGATAAAGCCCAGCTAATATGCCCACAGCAATTGCGACCACAATAATGGCAATGCCAAATTCAGAGGCATAATTCACGACCAATTCGCGGTCTACTAATTGGTTAAAGCTTGGTAAAAATAGCTCCACTAAAGCACATGCAATCACCATTGATAGCATTGATACCAACACAGATTCAGATAAAAACTGCGTTACTAACTGGCCTTTACTTGCGCCAAGCGCTTTACGCACACCCACTTCTTTTGCACGTTTAGTCGATTGAGCGACGGTCATATTGATGAAGTTAAAACCTGCAATAAGAATAAGTAACACGCTTAAACCAACACAGATCATCACCACTTGTTTAGCACCACCCGCTTTCATCTCAAACGGTGATTTAGCCGTTAAGTGCAAATCAAGTAATGGATGCAGCTCTAAACTAACTTGCTCCAGCATCGAACCACTAAAAAATCGCTCTGTTAAGGTTTTAGCTAATGCATCTGTATCGGTGCCCTCTGCTAAACGCATATAAACATAACTACTGTTGATGTTTATATCGCTTGGATCATGCTTAACATAAACAAGGTTTTTAAAGGCAAAGTGAGTGTTGTCTTTTAAGTCTGCAAACACGGCACGCACTGTATACTGTCCTTGTTCATGCGTAAGTGTTTCACCAATCACATCGGTGCGACCAAAAATGCGCAGTGCTTCTGACTCACTTAAAGCGAGGCTGTCTGGTGTACTCATTGCTGTTGTTAAGTCACCCGCAATCGTCTCCATAGCAATAAAGTTTTCAATATTTGCTGTAGCACCATATAAGGCATTTAACTTATAGCCTTGGTTGCGGTAACTCACATCAACCATGGCTTCACGAGTCAACTCGACCATAGTTAATCCGAACACTTCTTCAACTTGGCTGTAATCTTCGGCCTGCTTTGACTGCACATAATTAAAAATAGGCACCACAGATAAACCGAGTTTTGAGAAGTCCTGGCCAACGCGATAAACACGCTCAGCATGAGGCTGTTGGCTATCATACGAAAGCTCATTTTTTGCAAACAAAGCAACTAAAATTGCCGCAGCTAAGCCCACACTCAAACCCAGAACATTTAAAATAAAGTGCTGTTTTTGGTTTTTAAACGCGCGCAGCGCGGTGATCAAATAACTTAAAATCATGTTATGCCACCTCTGCTGTTTGTTGAACACGGTTAGCTTTATCTACCATCACTTGGCCATCAAGTAAGCGCACTAAACGGTCAGCATAATTGCCTTCTTTTTCTGAGTGAGTAACCACAATTACCGTGGTACCTTCACGATTTAGCTCACGCAGCATCGCCATGACTTCATCACCATTTTTTGAATCAAGGTTACCCGTAGGCTCATCCGCTAAGATGAGTTTTGGATTAATCACAAGAGCTCTGGCTACTGCTACACGTTGCTGCTGACCACCCGATAGCTGCTGTGGTAAGTGATCTGCTCTATGGTCGATTGCAACACGTTTTAAAATTGCGTCTACTCGCTGCTTACGTTCACTTTTTGAGATATTCTGATACTGTAATGGCAGCTCAACGTTTTCAAATACTGTTAATTCATCAATTAAGTTAAAGCTTTGAAAAACAAAACCAATTGACGCTTTTCTAAGTGTCGCTAATTGCTTTTCACCAAACCCTGCGATGTCTGCACCTAAAAATTCAAAACTGCCTGCCGATGGCGAATCCAACATACCTAAAATAGAGAGTAATGTTGATTTACCACAACCAGATGGCCCCATAATGGCAAGAAACTCGCCTTCGTTTACATGTAAGTTAATGTTATTAAGCGCTGTTGTTTCAACATCTTGAGTACGGAATACGCGTGATAAGTTAGTTAATTTAATCATTGTTTTTATCCTTAAAATTGTAGTTGTTGTGCTTTATCAAAGTTGCTGTAGCTAGAGGTGATCACGCGATCTCCGGCGCTTAGGCCACTCAACACTTCATAATAGTTTTGATTCTTTTTGCCAAGACGAATGTCTTTTCGTACTGCACGGTTGCCATCTTTTTCCATGACATAAACCCAGTTACCTCCTGAGCTGGTAAAAAATGCGCCGCGTTCAAGTAATAAAGCAGTGCCTTTGCTATCACCTAGCATCAGCTGTACATCTAGGCTTTGCCCACGCTTTATGTTGCTAGTGCCGTTTGGTAAATCGACTTCAACCTGAAACTGTGATTGCTGAACACGGCTATCAATTTTGCTAACCGTGGCCGAAATTTCGCCTTGCTCGTGTTCAATAAGCACTTGCATACCTGTTTGAACTTGGCTCAGGTAAAACTCATCTAGTCTCACAACTAGCTTGTATTCATTAGGAATATCAATCTGCCCTAGGCGAGCACCACGGCTTTTTGATTCACCAATTTCAACATCAAGCTCACTTAAATAACCATCGGCAGGTGCTGTTATGAGTAGGTTTTCAAGGTTCTTACGCGCAAACTGTAGATTTTTCTCTAGCATGTCGGCACTGTCTTTTAACTGGGCAACTTGAACTTCACGAATGCTGTTTTCTTGCTTTTGACGCTCAAGGGTTAGTTCTTTACGCGCTTTGTAATACGCTAAGTCTTCTTGAATTTCAGATAATTGCTCTTGAGCTAACACACCTGTTTTCACTAGCGGCTGAGTCTGTTTTAAGCGACGCGATAAATGCGTAATTTTAAGATCGATTTCAAGCAAATCACGGCGTAAGTTTAAACGGCTGGTTTCCATATTCATTTGCGTGTTACGTAAAAAATTAAGCTGCTCAGTCACCTGTGCTTCACGGCTCATTACATCAAGCTGCAAATTGGTATTACTTAAACGCACAAGTGGTTGGCCTTTTTTAACAAACTCACCCTGCTCAACAAGTCGCTCTTCAACTTGGCCTCCGGCAATGGTGTCGAGGTAAATTGTAGTACGAGGCATAACCTGACCACGAAGACTTAAAGCATCAACAAATTCACCTTGTTGTACTGTGCTAATCGTTAAGCTTGTCGCGCTTACTTGCTGACTACGACCTGTTTGCTCAGTTTGCGTGAAACCATAAGCTGCAGCCGCAACAGCTAAGCATGCCGCTGCAATGACTGATTTCTTAAAAAGTGCTTTGTTATTTGAGCGTGTAATTTTCTTATCCATGTTGACGCCTTTAAGTTATCTAGGTGCTAATTACCTATAGATAAAACAACTCTTGTGCCAACTTTTATTTTTATTAAATTACAGTAACTTACATTAAAACCAATAAGAGTGCATATAATCAAGTGTCCGCTTATAGAACACTTCAAAACCCATATATCGTCCATAAATGGACACTCTTACTATTTTCAATTAGTCTTAGTGTTCCCATAAAGGAATAATAATAAATAGCTATGAAACAAGCAGGATCAATTCTTATCGTCGATGATAACCCCGACGTACTCATCGCCGCACGATTACTTTTAAAGCAGCATTATCAGGTTGTAAAAACCACAGATAACCCCTTTGATATCGAAGGTATCATTAACGAACAGCATGAGGCGGATCAGGCCATAGATGTTGTGTTACTTGATATGAACTTCACGCAAGACTCAATTAGTGGCAAAGAAGGATTCTACTGGCTAAAAAAAATCATGAGCCAAGACGCTAACATTGCGGTACTGCTTATGACGGCCTACAGCGATATTCAGCTAGCGGTCGAAGCAATTAAAGCTGGTGCCTCTGACTTTATTGCCAAGCCTTGGCAAAATGAGCAATTACTCGGTGCTGTAGCGGCGGCATTTTCACACGCTAAAGACAAACAGCAAGTTGGTAAACTCACAAAACAAAAGCAGGCCTTGCAGCAGTCAATCGGCAATCAACCATTTGAGTTTTTAGGTCAAAGTGATGCCATGCAGCAGGTTTTTTCGGTGATCGACAAAGCAGCCAACACAGATGCCAATATATTGATTAGTGGCGAAAGTGGCACAGGTAAAGAACTCACTGCCCATGCAATCCACAATGCAAGCCAGCGCCAAAGCCAACCCTTCATAAGCCTAGACATGGGCTCACTGGCCGAAAGCCTGTTTGAAAGCGAACTATTTGGCCATAAAAAAGGGGCGTTTACTGGCGCGAAGGAAGATCGCATTGGCCGATTTGAACTGGCTCATGGTGGTAGTTTATTTTTAGACGAGCTAGGTAATTTACCGCTTAGCCAACAAGTTAAGCTGCTCGCAGCACTACAAAACAGGCAAATAACACCGGTTGGTGGTTCAAAAGTCATCGATATTGATATTCGTTTGATCTGTGCAACGAATGAAAACCTCGAACAAGCAGTTACTGAAGGTAAATTTAGGCAAGACTTACTGTACCGTGTTAATACCGTAGAGATCCGTTTGCCAGCTCTGCGTGAGCGCAGTGAAGACATTCCATTACTGTGTAACTACTACTTGCAGCACTTTGCACATAAATACAAACGTGAGCTCTCGATTACGGCATCTGATATGACACGTTTAAGTCAGTATCATTGGCCAGGCAATGTCCGTGAACTTGCACATGCAATTGAGCGAGCAGTCATCCTCTCTGAAGGCTCAGAGCTCGATATAAGCTCAGTGATAAGCTCACCAAATACTGCTGTTAGCACAAGTGAGCTCTCTTCAAGCGCCACTGACTACGACACTTTTGATCTCGAAATCATCGAGCAAAGAACCGTTCGTGCAGCTTTAAAGCATTTTCAAGGAAACGTGAGTCATGCAGCAAAAGCGCTCGGCCTAACACGCGGAGCCATGTATCGTCGTTTAGAAAAATACGGGCTTTAATCGATGCGAAACTTTATTATCTTAGCCAGTCTATTAGCTGCATTAATAGGTTTATCAATAGCTTTGTTTTGGCAAGTAGAGCAAAGCGGGTTTTCTGCAATTTCGGCACTTTTAGTTATTTTAAATTTGGTATGTGCCGCGCAAATTTTTAATTTATTTAAACGCCAAACAAGGCGTGCAGATATGGTGTTTCGCGCTTTAGCGAATGGAGACAGCACATTAGGCTTTGGCGACCAACACCCTATGCAGCAGCAATTTGAGCAGGTTAAACAACAAATTCAGGCTGCGCGTTTTAATGCAGAGCAACAAGCCCAGTTCTTACAAGCGCTATTAATTCATATCGATTTAGCAGTATTAGTATGTGACGAACAAGGCACTATTATTGAAAGCAATCCGGCGGTCAGCCGTTTACTTGGACAAGCTGTAAAGCACATCGATGATTTAGGTGTAATAGCCAACCTAGTCCAAGATGCTAAACAAAATAGCCGTAATACCGTGCAATGGCAAAATGGTGAGCAGCACGATACATTATCAGTGCAGATCAGTATTGCCGAAATACAAGGTAAAGTTCGTAAAGTGATCAGTTTGCAATCGATTCATGATCAGCTGCAATTAAAAGAGCAACAAGCTTATAAGCGCCTCACCAAAGTACTAACCCATGAAATTGCTAATTCGATTACACCACTCTCTTCTTTAGCAAAAACTTGTACAGCGCTGCTACCAAATGAACTTAGTTTTGATGATCAGGAAGATAAACAAGACTTGCAACTCGCCCTAACAACACTCGCATCACGAACCGAGCATTTAGGGGAATTTATAGCGCAATTTAAAAAGGTTAGTAGCTTACCCGCCCCACACTTACAGCCACATATTCTGGCAGATCTTGCCAAGCAAGTTGTCGCTCTGCACTCTCAACAAGCTAAGCAGCTTAATATTACGTTGAATTTGTCGGTGCAAAGCCAACAGTTAGTGATGATAGATAGAGGCCAAGTTGAACAAGTAATAATAAACCTGCTTACCAATGCCCTTGATGTCCTTAAGCAGTTAAATAGTCCAGAGTCAGCAAAGTCCATTGAAGTAAGCATTGCACAAAATGCTAATCAGCAACTGTATTTAGAGGTCAGCGACAATGGTACAGGTATCAGCGATCATGTGATTGAGATGATTTTTGTGCCATTTTTTACCACCAAGCAACAAGGCTCAGGAATAGGCTTAAGTTTATCGCGCCAGATCATGCTCAATCATGGCGGCGATCTGGTTTATATCAAACGCCAGCAAGGAGCCTGCTTTCGCTGCGTGTTCGGTTAACTTACATAGTTAGAACACTTACTTACAATTTGCTAAGGCGCTGTTTGGTATCATGTACCCATTAACGTTTAATGGACTAACCAATATGAAGTTTCTTGCCTTAGCATTGTTTTCATCACTTGCCTTCATTCCTGCTACAAGCTTTGCTGGTATTTATGACAGCCCAGATATGAACCTGTTTGTTAAATCAGAGCATAATAGTACTGATTCAATCACCTCAGCCGGCATCGAAGTTATGGCTAAAAATAACTACAGTAATTTCGGCGCAGCATTTACAACGGCACTAGGCTCAGCAGAAGTATTTACTAAAAAAGGTGATCGGGAGACATTTCTCACCTTAGATAGCGGCATCAAATTTGGCTATTTCAGTGACTTTTTTGTCTATGGCGAAGTGGGCTTAGATTTAATTGAGCTTGCCGTATACGACGACCGAGATGACCACGACTACAGCGACCGCTATGATGACGACCACAATAATATTGATGGCTATGTCGGTGTGGGTATGGGCGTGGACTCAAAGCCATTCAGAATAGAGATCTATGCCAGAGCCCGAGAAATAGACAGCCGCTATTGGGAAGCACAAAACCATGGTTATGCTGGGTTACAAGTTAGTATTTCGTTTTAATTTCAATTGGGTGAGTAAGTTAGCGAGCTGTTAATCTAATGGTCATTTTTAGCTCACCCTATGTTAAGCTTAGGCGCTTTAGTTTACCCGCACCTAAGTTAACGGAGTATTTTAATACGTGTTTTTAAATCGATTTTTAGGCCTTGTTGTTATTTCTTTTATTGTAACAGGCTGTCAGACTGCCCCTGAGTCACTTCCCGAAAAGAAGCCCATCATCAAAGCCAATCCAGGCACTGTGGTTGCAGAAGCTAAAACAGCACAAGTAGACGCGGTGACACCGCTCAAACCAAGTGAACTTGATGACGTATGGCAGCGTATTCGCATTCAACTACAGTTTAGCGATTCAAGTCACCCAGATGTGCAAAAGCGCATTGCTTGGTACCTTACTCATCCAAATTACATGGAAGAAATAAGCCGCCGTGCAGCGCCGTATTTGTATCATATCGTTACAGAAGTAGAAAACCGTGACTTACCAATAGAACTCGCTCTAATGCCGCTTATAGAGAGCGATTTTGATGCCAGTGCCTATTCGCACAAACATGCATCGGGTTTATGGCAACTCACCCCCTCAATCGCCAAATACTTTAAAGTAAAAATTACCCCTTGGTATGATGGTCGCCAAGATGTGATCGACAGCACCCGCGCAGCTTTGGATTTTATGGAATACCTTTATAAACGCTTTGATGGCGATTGGTATCATGCTATTGCTGCCTACAATATTGGTGAAGGGCGTGTATTACAGGCAATTGCTCGTAATAAAAAACAAGGTAAGTCGACGGACTTCTTTAGCTTAAAGCTACCATCGCAAACCAAACAATACGTGCCTAAGTTACTGGCCGCAGCACAATTATTAAAGCACCAAAAAATGATATTCCCTGCGATTAAGAATGAGCAGGCTATTGCGACCTTACCAGTAACTGGTGCAATGATCTTGGCAGACAAAGCGAAATGGCAAGAGCTTGAAGAGCTAAACCATGGCGTTATCCGATACCCAGCAGTGATTGATGCGCCACATATTGTGGTCCCAAAAGATCAGCAGGCAAGTTATCGAACTCTATTAGCTAACCAAAAAAGCAATGATTATAGCCAGTGGCAGCATTACACAGTTAAACGCGGTGATAGCTTAAGTGTGATTGCAAAGAACTATAAAGTAACAGTTAGCCAGCTGAAAACCTTCAATAACCTAAAAACAAACACCATTCGTATTGGTCAAAAACTGATATTGCCGCAATTAGCTGATCAACAAATCGAGTATAAGGTGAAATCTGGCGACAGCCTTTGGAAGATAGCAAAGCAATACAAAGTCAGTATCACTAAACTCAAACAATGGAATAACCTTTCAAGAGATAGCTTAAGAGTGGGTGAAAAGCTCACCGTATTTATCTCAAATAGTTAATACCAAATCAGGGAGTTTTACTCCCTGTCTCTTTTATCTATCCAATTAAAGTTGTATCTTTGTTAGTCTATAAAAACAACAACTAAAAATTATGGATAATCAGCAACAGGACGCAAGTTGTTCAACCGTTAAATCAGAACAAGACACTAACGTTGAAGAGCAAACAAAGACCACCCAGCAAAACACTCAACCAGCCAGCAACCAGCGCAAGGCATGGTTTACCAACGAGCGGCTAAACCTATTTCTCGCACTCTGTGCCATTATTATCTCCGCTGCCTCCTTTTATGCCACTTACTTGCAAGCCAGCGCCGCAGAACGACAAGTAAAAGCCGCAACCTGGCCATGGCTCGAAGTGATGACGGGGAATTTTGATGAAGAAAAAAATTCTGAAGAAATTACTTTTTACATTAAAAATTCAGGATCAGGCCCAGCCATTATTAAATATGTAAAATTCTTCCACGATGAAAAGTCGTATACAGAGATATTTCAAGTAATAAAGAACTGCTGCTTTGATATCTATGCTTACCAAGAGCAATTAAATAAGTTGCAAAGTGAGTCACCAGAGATAAATTTCTTTGAAAAATTTGGTTGGTTGTATACCGGCGTTAGTAATAACCGATTATTAGCCTCAGGCGCTGAACTTAATCTTTTTGGTTTTAAGAAAACAGGCTTCAATGCAACTCAGTGGGACAAGGTAAATGACCAACGCTTTAATATCAAAACCGAGATCTGCTACTGCTCGTTGCTAGAACAATGCTACCTAAGCGATGGCCGTGGTGATGTAAAAGAGATAGAGCAGTGTGAGTGACACCGAGCTATCAGCTATCAGCTTTCAGCAGTCAGCGATCAGCCGCGCGGTGTGGGTGTTTGTTGCTGCGTCTCCCTCTGCCGGAGGCTCTAGGCAAAGTGTACTTGTAGGAATGGCTTTAGCCGTGAATGTGTTTGTTAAGGTCTGAATTCGACACTGAAGTGCCTCCTACGGGTTTTGTTGCTGAGGGTGACTCAGTTACCTAACAACCCGGTAGATCAACTGACATCTAATATCTGACGTCTGAGATTCTTATCACGTAGGAATGGCTTTAGCCATGAATGTTTTTGTTATGGTCTAGATTCGGCACTGAAGTGCCTCCTACGGGGTTTGTTGCTGAGGGAGGCTCTGTACTAAACAACCACACAGTTCAACTTTACCCTTGCTAACTTGCAACTCGCTAACTCGTGTTGGGTTTCGCTCCGCTCTACCCAACCTACATGGCTGACAGCTCCAGACGCAAAAAAGCCCGACTCTTTCGAATCGGGCTTTCTCTAATTTGGAGCCTGGCGATGTCCTACTTTCACATGGCAAATGCCACACTATCATCGGCGCTGTTTCGTTTCACTACTGAGTTCGGCATGGGGTCAGGTGGGTCCAAAACGCTATTGTCACCAAGCAA